>CAZSUM010000154.1:0-7041 GCA_964610015.1 uncultured Lentisphaeraceae bacterium | reverse complement strand
ACAGCTTTATCACGACTCTGAATGGACCCCCCTGAGGCGATGGCAATCGTAAGCGGACCTTGCTGAACTTTAAAGACCGGAACCGACTCTTGCTGTTGACCGTGTCTATTAAAGAAAATCCACCCCGTCACTCCAAGTAGGACCAGCCCACCAGCAATCAAAAACTTATTCTTTGCCCTGCGTTTAACCATGATTCTCCCCAGTAGACCGCTCGTGCCAGGTTCCATTCTCTAAAATTTCCAATACGCCCAAATCGCGACGTAACGCCAGATCACTCAACCGCCATTGAATAACCGCGGAACAGAGTGCATTACGTGCCGATAGTAGCGAACTTTCTGCCTCCAAAATATCACGCATAGACGAACGACCCGACTGCAAAAAAAGATTATTACTCTCCACCCGCAACTTCGCAACTTTCATCGTTTCCTGACGATTATCATACGAAGCGCGGGATGCCAACAGCAACCGGAACCCGTTTCGCACTGACTGCTTAACGAGATCTTCCTTCTCTTCCAGTGCTCGTTTGGCCTGCTCCAATTCAATCAGCCGTTTCTTGAATGTGTTACGCTCCCGACGTCGATTCCACGGCATTGAGGAACGCACCCCCCCTTCAAATGCTTCGCCACCATGAAAGGACCCGTCACCCGTTTCACGCAGTCGATCCATGCTAAGTCCACCGGTTAGAGAAACATCGGCACGTAACGCATCCGCAGCAATTTGCACCGCACGTGCGGCGTCCTCAACGACTCCACGTATCACGGCCAGATCGTGCCGATGCGCAAGCGCGATTCGGCAGGCCTCGGCTTCATCAGGAAAAGCATCAATGGCACTGTCACTTGTTTTTGCCCAAACCTCCATCTGCTGCGTTAATCGGTCGAGCTCGTGCTCGTCCAGCGCCAAATGCGCTTCAGGGGGAAGGCCAATCTGTATTTTAAAAGCATCCAGTTTAGACTCCAACGTACGCCGCGTACTGATAACACCCTCTCCCGCATTCAACAAATCGGAGCGCGCTTGGTCAACCTGAATTCGCTGCATGCGCCCAGCTTTAAACATCATTTCAGCGCGTCGGCTGTTTTCTTCCAATCGTCGTTCATTGTCCAACGCGTTCCGCAGTCGCTGGTTATACTCAAGCACATCGAAAAATTCTGTTGCGGTCTCGACAGCGTAGCTTTGACGATATCGTTCAAACGACAAGATCGCATACATGAGATTACGTTCCGCTTGTGTTAATGGTTCACGAATGATATCCCGTCCGGAACCTCGCATCAGCGGAACGGTCATGGTCAAATCGCCAGTCAACCCCATCGAACGCCAGTCGTCCCGTAGTAGACTGACCACATTCACCGCCAACTGCCCGGCCACTTCAAGGCCATTTTCCATCTTGCGATCGAATCCTGCCGTTGCCTGCCCACGTGCCTTTTCAATACTCGGATCGCCCGTCAACACGCCCAGCATGATACCGCTAAAGGTTGTGTCAAACTGATACTGCTGATAGTCGAGATCAAGCGCGGAAGTAAAGACCGCCTCTTTGAGTTTCTGATACTGCCGATCATTGCGAGCTGCTAAACACAGGGCATTGCTCAATGAGAGCGTGACCACTCCATTGGTTACATTCAGACTCTCAATATGTGGAATTTTAGGAAACACAACATGTTGTTCACCGCGCGAAACGGCCAACAACGCAATTCTCAACGTGAGGGTGTCTGCGGCGCGCGTCATATCGAACAGGTTGGTCGCTCCGGTCTGGTCTTGCCAACACGCCGTTGCAAGCTGAAGCGCCGTTTCATCTGTTTGACGTACCGCTTTTTCCGGCGTCATGCAACCTGCCAGCGCCAACAAACACCCGGTCAAGATACTCCATTCTGCCTGGCAGAACTTTTTTCTCTCACGCCCAAGAGCTATTTTCGAGCGTCTCATTATCCACAGCCCCCAAGAACTAATTTTTTATCAACCATCCGAAGTACTCCCCAGAACCCCAGATTGATCATGACACATCACCAACCATCTAGGTTATACCTGCTGTGACCGATAGGATTCAACTTCCCAATCCTCAATAAAATGCCGTCCAGCATCATTCAGATAAACGATCCCTCCAAACGCATGTGATAACCGCTTAACAACCGCACCATCACGAGCCAACGCCAGTGCCAGTCGCGCCGTTGTATCCTGCGCACCGACACCCAAAACCATGTTTTTTGTGACAATCACGCGTGGCACAACTCCCCGCACTTTTTGATACGCCTTAAGATTTTCTTCCGTCATCACACCCACAAACGGATAGGACTTGCCATACACAATGTGATCTGGGGAAACCGGCCCTTCTGCTACGTCAAATCGACCCGCAACAGCGACCGCCGCCGCTTCACGCCCAAACACTTTTTTCAGCACAGCATGCAGGGTTGAGACCTCATCCTCAGACGGTGCAACACCTTCTAAAACCAAATCATCCACTTTCACTGCATCATAGGCTTGCTGTAAGCACGTCATCACCCGTGCATAGGTTTCACGTATCTCTTCAGGTGTATCGCCTGCCACAAAAATACCATGGTTTTGCAAGAAAATAATCGTAGGTTGCTTGCCGTAACGAGATTCATACTGAGCAATCTCCTGACGCACACGCATACACAGCGTATACCCGGGGTCCACATACGGCATCCAAAGCGCCTCAGGAAAGAGACGCGACACAGCCGCTTCACCCCCAATCGCACACGTCAATCCATTGCAAATCGCAGGATGTGTGTGAACAACATAACGGGCATTCAGTGAGTCATGGAGAGGGGCTTCAACTGAGGCCCGTCCCGGCGTATCTGGATGAACGGCGTCAGCCATCAGATTCTTCACCAGTTCCTCACGGGCCGATGGCTCAGTCGGCGGCTCGGCAACATACAATCGTGAAACCGCCGCGCGATCAAGCGCCACAAACGATTCAGGCGTTAACCCCGCCAACGTTGTTCCCGAGGGTTTCACCCACAACGTTTCAGCGCTCTTACACGAAGTATTTCCGCCGCCCCCTTTAACATAGGCGTCTCCCCCGAATTCACGGGAGAGACTCGTAATCACTTCAAGCCACGCTCTGCACGCTACCTTCACTTTTTCTCCTTACCGCTTGGATAGTACATTTTGCTCGTACCTCTTGACTTCATCCAGCCAGCGCGTCTCCAGCGGCACATCCTCTTGCGCACAGAATTGATCCCAGATCGCGCCAAACGGCATCGTTTTTGCTGCTTCAGTCCAAACCAATCGCGACGTTAGATCATTCGCCTTCTCCGCACCTGTCATGAGCTTGATCGGTTCCAGCATGGCAAAGAGCAACGCCTTCTGCATAGCCCGCATCCCCAGGACCCAAGCAGCAATACGGTTGATACTGGCATCAAAATAGTCCAGTCCAATGTGAACCCGAGAAAACTGATTCAAACGAACCAGTTCTTGAGCAATCGCAATCAGTTCATCCGTAACAATCACCACATGATCGCTATCCCAGCGCACACCACGACTGACGTGTAACAGAATTTCAGGTACAAAAAGCAGACAGGCCGAAAGCTTGTCAGAAATTGTCTCCGTCGGATGAAAATGTCCCGCGTCCAACGTCAGCAATTTTTGGTTCTTAACCGCATACCCCATATAGAACTCGTGCGACCCAACCGTATAGCTCTCAGCGCCAATACCAAAGAGTTTGGACTCAACAGAATCACGCGTATGTTTCGGATTAAGTGTCTCGGCGAAACAGGCGTCCAACGCGTCATTTAAAATCTTACGCGGTGTCTCACGGTCAGCCGGAATATCCTTGTAGCCATCCGGTATCCAGATATTGTTCACACAGGGCGAACCTAACGCCTTACCAATCGCAGCGGCGATACGCCGTGTGGCAATCGTGTGACGGATCCAGAAATTGCGAGTCTTCTTGTCCCGGCTCGACAACGAAAAGCCGTTGAACATCGGATGTGAGAAAAGCGTGGGATTAAAATCCATGCCGAGGCCATTGCGCTTCGCCCACGAGATCCAGTTCTTCATGTGCTCAGGCTGTAGCTCGTCGCGGTCCACGCGTTGACCCTTTTCGAACTCGGCATAACAGGCGTGAACATTAACACGGTGCTTGCCGCCAACCAGCGACAGAACAAACTCGATGTCGCCGCGTAATTCTACAGGCGTCCGCGCACGACCGGGATAGTTACCGGTCGCTTGGATACCCCCCGTCAGGTCGCCGTCAGGATTCTCGAACCCGCGCACATCATCGCCTTGCCAGCAATGCAATGAAATCGGGATTTGAAGCAATTTCTTCAACGCGGCGCCCACATCCACGCCCAACTCCGCATACCGTTCACAGGCCAGCTTGTACGCAGATTCGATGCTTTTCTTACTCATTGGACCCCCTGCTCCTCATGTGGTTTCCGACAACCCGGAAACGGTTTTGTATGCACTTTAATCCATCGCGAGGCGATCGTGGTTCGCACTCCCCGGACACATCAACACGAATGGATAAAGTATACGCCAATCGCACCACGTGTGCCAGCCGGATTTTTGACGAGCGCGTAATCGGAATAGACATCGGCTCCATGTCAATATAGGGGCCCGTCTCGGACCCTGCTCAGATGTCGAAGATCTCACGGTAACGCGGTGCCCAGTACGACAGGATAAGGTCCGCGCCAGCGCGGTCGATCGCCATCAGTGACTCGCGTGCCATCGCCTTGAGATCCCCCCAGCCACGCTCCGCAGCCGCAATCAGCATACTGTACTCGCCGCTCACATTGTACGCGGCCACAGGCAGGTCGGTCCGCTCGCGCAGAGTGGCCAACACATCTAAATAGAAAAGCGCAGGTTTGACCATGAGAATGTCGGCACCTTCCTCTTCATCGAAGTCTGACTCGCGCAAAGCCGCCCGCACGTTCCCGTATGACGCCTGATAGCCCTTACGGTCACCCGCTGAGGGGGCCGAGTTCTCTGCGTCGCGAAACGGCCCGTACATCGCAGAGGCAAACTTGGTCGAGTAGGCCATCAGGAGGGTCTCATCAAAGCCGTTTTCACCAAGGGCCTCGCGAATTGCCGCCACTTGGCCATCCATCATCGCACTGGGCGCAACCACATCCGCGCCAGCCGCCGCATGCGACACCGCCACCTTGGCGAGTAGCCCGTTGGCTGCATCGTTGTCAACCTCTCCCCTGCGATCAAGAGGTCCGCAATGGCCATGCGCTGTATACGCACAGAGACACACATCGGTCATCACGACGAGTTCAGGAAAAACACGCTTGATAACGGGGATCGCACGTTGCACAACACCTCGATCGTCAAACGCCTCACTGCCCCCATTGTCTTTTTCGTGTTTGGCCTGCCCAAAAAGCAGAACACCCCCCACACCTTGCGCGACCACAGGTTCCAAATCTATCAGCAACTGATCAACACTGTAACGGTTCTGACCGGGCATGGCATCTATCGGTTCGCGACATTTTTCTCCAGCAACCAAAAAAACAGGCCAAATCATTTTTTCAGGCACTGGCACAGGCGCATCAAAGAGGCGTCTAATAGAAGGTGTGCGACGTAATCGCCGTAGCCGGACATCAGGGAATGACATAAGAACCTCAATCAGGAATAAACAGAATTTGACCCACTCGGATATGAGAGGAGTTGGCAATCTTGTTGGCTTGCATAATGGCCTCAACCGATTTGCCATAACCTCGCGCAATCTGTGACAACGTCTGCCCCGCCTCAACTTTATGTTCATAACCGCCGGTGCGTACGGCCGAAGCCGTCCCACTGGCAACGGAAGAATTGCCCACACTGGCAGCCTTTCTCGCTTGAGCCTGTTGACGCGTTGCAATCGAATCTATTCGTCCTGCTAAATCGTCGGTGATCTCTTTGCGCAACCGTTCACGATCAGAACGGACACTCTGTAGCTCC
Source organism: uncultured Lentisphaeraceae bacterium (assembly GCA_964610015.1). Taxonomy (GTDB): domain Bacteria; phylum Verrucomicrobiota; class Kiritimatiellia; order RFP12; family UBA1067; genus CAZSUM01. The sequence continues at coordinate 1,149 of CAZSUM010000154.1, read as the reverse complement.
TGCCGTAACGCAACCACCTCACTTGAACTCTGCCCTGTAGCCGCAAGTTGACGAGACAGCTGATCAATTTGTGATGCCATCTGCTCTTGTTTGTAACTTAAGGTTGCCACTTGTTCTGCCAACTGACGAAATTCCAGATTCATCTGCTGTGTATTGGTCGCAATTCGAGCCACAGTTAAATCTTGACGCGGCTGCGCCTCAAACACAGTTCCTTGAAACATGGGGGCCGTACATCCGGTCATCAAAACCAGCCCCCCACAGATAAACAGACTGCTCCACTTCATAATCCACCCTTCTTTCCACCTCACAAACAGGGCACCGTGTAAAAAAAGAGCCAGAAGACAAACAGCACCCCCAAAAAAATCAAAAACGACCTGCATCGCACATCCTGATCGTCATCCGCTGAGGTTCTGCGAAGCTGACGCAACCCGCCAGCAGCAATGTAATGAAACAGCCGTGACCGAACACCGCCCCCCGCAAAAGAACGGTTTTTTTTGGAAAAAAGATCCTTTTTACTATTCGCACCCTCACCGACCTCCAAGCGCCAAGAAGAATGATGCCGTAGCGATCCGGAGTTGACAAAAACATTGTCAGCTCCAGGCTTTAAAACCCGCCTCCCTTTTGTCGCTGCCATAGCCGCCTTTCTCGCAAATCACGGCACCGTAATAATCTGACCAGCCCTGATCCGCCCGTCTGCATCAATCCGCGTTCGATTCGCATCACGAATCCGTTTCCATTGCGTTGGATCCCCATAAAACTTCTCTGCAACACGGAAGAGCGAGTCGCCCGGCTGTACAACATAGGTTCGCTGACTTTCGGCACGAGGATTCTTCTTCGCCTTTTTCTCTCCACGACCAAACAGATCCAGCGAAGAAAGAACCTCTTTGTCAGGCATGGTTTGAGAATTGCCAGAGGGAACAACCACAGACGACTGTTCTGTTGAAGGGACCGCCGTTTCAGCTTGTGCAGGCTCTGACTTATCAGTTCCCATTAATCGCGCACGTACCTTTTGTAACATGCTTTCCCCTGAAGGCACCTCAACCACGGGCTTACGGATCGGCTCGGGTTTTGTCGTTTGATCTGAAAGATCCTTTGCTTCCTGACGCAACGACCGTAAGGTCTCGACATCGGTCTTCTGCGAAGACGGCC
>CAZSUM010000153.1:0-7144 GCA_964610015.1 uncultured Lentisphaeraceae bacterium | reverse complement strand
CCTGCCCAGCCGAGCAGGCTTCCCTGCAGCATCAGCGCGGTGGTCAACCACTGGGCGGGGGTGGAGGTTTTCGAGCGGAAGCAGGCGGGCAGCCCGCTGGCGATCAAAAGGAGCGTTCCCGCAAAAATGAGTTCTAATCCGTTCATATCCGCACTCCGCAGAGGTCGTCGCTATTAAAGGGGTGTTTCATATTATACGGAGTTAACTTAATTCGTATTGGGTGAACCACGAAATACACGAACCACACGAAAAGAGAATGCCGATGCTTTCCCACTTTCGTGTATTTAGTGTATTTCGTGGTTACAATTCTGTTCAGATTAATTTGGTATTCCTATTCGTCAAAACGTGTTTTCTAATAAATTTTCCATCGCAACTCTCTATGCATCAGCAACTAAATAGGGGCTGTTTTTCGACAAAATCATGGATAACAAAATCATGAAGATTTCTTCTTTAAGCGGCTATTAAAAATAATTTTATCGGTCATAATTTTGTCACCTTCTTTGGTTGCGGCTACGCCGCGTTAGGGGAGTTTATCGTGTAAATAACTGGAGCAAAATGGATTTGAGGGGAAGGGTCCAGATCAGTAGGACGATCACCATCAGGGCCATGTACACTAAATATTGGTGGGTTAGGCCGCGTTGTAAGGGTCGGGCTTTTTCGAAGAGCGTTTTGAAAAAGTGCGCCATGGGCAGGAGTTTGCGGTCCAGCACCGGCTCGTCGATGTGGGTTTCAAAACGGGATGGGGATGCAAACACGGTCTGGATTTCCGGCGTGTGGATTGTGGGATGGAGCACTCGCTGAAACAGATCCGTAAGTAGCTGGGCAAAGGAGGAGGCAGAGTATTGCATGCGCGCGGTGGGGTGCGCGTACCCGCAGGCCCAGGTGCCGGGGCGCGGCGCGCGGTTGATTTTTTTGGACACAACGAAATAGAGGGCCAGGCAGGCGGCGCACAAAATCAGGCCGCCCCAGGCGATGGCCGAGACGGGGGTGAGCGTATCTAGTGGGCAGGTCAGGAGCTGTCCTTCGGTGTCCCAGGCGAGAATGGCGCGGCTGAGGATCGGCGTTACGAGGAAGGGCAGCAGGCCGATCACCGCGCAGCCTAGCGCCAGAATCCCCATCGGCAGTTTCATGGTGAACGGTGCGTCGTGCGGTGGTTCCACTTGAGGCTCGCGGGGCGTTCCGAGAAATACCGCGCCGTAGGCTTTGACAAAACAGGCCAGCGCCAGCGCGCCGATCGTCGCGAGTACGGGCGCGGCCAGCGCGGCGTATAACCACGCCGCAGAGCCGTTTGCGGTGACGGTGTGGAAGAGTCCCAGATAGATCAGCCATTCGCTGATGAATCCGTTGAGCGGCGGCAGTCCGCAGATCGCGATGGCGCCGATCAGGAAAAAGGTGGCAGTCCAGGGCATGGCTTTGGCGAGTCCGCCCATACGGTCGATTTCGCGGGTTCCGCTGATATGGACGACCGCTCCGGCACCCAGAAACAGCAGGCATTTAAAGAGCGCGTGGTTCCAGACATGTAGCAGACAGCCCGCTAGACCCAGGATGATCCAGAGGGACTGGTGCAGCGACCGACCGATCATCGCGAGGCCGAGTCCAATCAGAATGATGCCGATGTTTTCGACGCTGTGATAGGCCAGCAGGCGTTTGAGATCGTGCTGTCCCAGTGCAAACACCACGCCCAGAATCCCGCTGAAGCAGCCGAGCGCGAGGATCAGGATGCCCCAGATGACGGGCGGGTTCGGCAGAAAGCCGACAAAGCGGATGATACCGTAGATTCCGATTTTGAGCATGACGCCGGAGAGCAGGGCGGAAACATGACTGGGCGCATTGGCGTGTGCGGCGGGCAGCCAGAAGTGTAGCGGCATGACGCCAGCTTTCACGCCAAAGCCGATCAGCGTCAGGGCAAACATTAGGGAGAGCAGGCCGAGGCTCGCTTCGTGGGTGGTGAGGGCGCGCAGTTCAAAGGAGCCGGTGATGGCGTGAAACAGGGCAAACAGGGCAAACAGAGCCAGCGTTCCCAGGTGCGTGGCGACGAAATAGATCCAGCCAGCCGTGCGGCTTTCCTTGAGATGATTTTCCGTGGTGATCAGAAAATAGGCGGAGACGGCCATGATTTCCCAGCCCATTAAAAAAAGCACGGCGTGCCGTGCGATCAGCAGCAGGGACATTCCGGCAATGGTGAGGCCCCAGAACAGGCGCAGGCCGGTTCCGTTATCCTGATGTTTGGGTTGAGGCCAGTAGCTCAGACCGTAAATGGAACCCAGCGCACCGATGACCAGAACGGCAACCAGGAAAAAGGCGCTCAGGGCATCGGCGGTCACGGTGACGGGTTCACCGAGCGTGTTCCATGAAAAATGCAGAGAGTCGGTTCCCCAAAGAAAGATTTGTGCGACGCCAGTGAGTCCGATCAGCGAGGCGGCGCAGGAGAGCATCAGAGCAATGCGCTGGCCCGTCATCGTTTTGCGCGAAAGTAGCAATCCCGGCACGCCGCTGAACGCGTACAGGGTGGTAGAGATTAGAATCAAGTAAATGGGAAGATGAAGCGGCATAGATCGACAGATTTCACTTTTGTAGCGGATTGATAGCGGCGGGCAGCGTGCTTTCCGCTTTGATCAGTTCTTCGAGAATCTGATCGCGCAGGCGCTGTTCTTTCAGCGCGGCCTTGAATGCCGGGTTTTGCAAAACAAAGCCGAGGTGTGACAGCAGGTGCAGGTGGGCGCGGACCGTCGGGCTGATCAAGGTAAACAAGGTATCGACCGGTACGCCGTCGATTGCGCCGAAATCGATAGGATGTTCCAGAAAGCAGAGGGTGATCGTTGGTTTGGTGATGTGCAGGACGATTGGGTTACGCACATGCGGAATGGCGATGCCGTCCCCGAGGCCGGTTGAACCGAGGTTTTCGCGAGCCAGCAGCACCTGATAAAGAAACTCGCGATCCACTTCCTCGGGCAGTTTCATCACATTGACCACATTCTGAAGAACGGTTGGGGTATTGGTTCCCTCGACCCGGTAAATAATCCCGCCAGTTTTTAAGGCGTCCGCCAGGCTGGGGAGCGGGGTTTTGCCTTCATCGGGTTCAGTCAAGCTATCGGCCGAGAGCGGAATTCGGCGGGAGGTGGCCCATTCGAGGATTTCCGCTCGGTTAAACCGGCACTGTTCGTTGATTCGGTAAACCGGAATGCTTTCCTGTTTAATCCAACGGTAAATTGTTTTGTCGGTAACGTTTAGCAACTTGGCGACATCTTTAACGGATAATTGCATCATTCTCCTAGCCTGTGAAAAATCGAGACATATGTACTATTAATGTCCGTAAATGTCAATTGTAAGGATAAATTGTCATTCCGCTAAAAGTTATTGTTTTCACGCTGATTCAAGCCTTAGATTTGCATATGCTTTTTGTCTACTTCTGGATCCCATCCGACATAAATAAAACAAAAAAATGAGCAACGTATGACGGACCGTTTGCCGGTTCTGCTTAATCTTTGTTTTTGATCAGTTCTTCCTGTTCCAACAAAAAACGCCATTTGCCTGATTCCAGATCCAGCCGAAGTCCGTCGATTTGAACCCGTTTTAATTCCATCACTTTTAATGGAGTATGATATAGCGGATCTTTCAGCGCCCCGAAGAGACGACGAATATGGCGATTTTTACCTTCATCCAGTTCCACTTCAAGGCGGCACTTAGGTCCGGCGGCACCTTTTTTTTCAACCTTGATGGCTTTCAGCAATCCGGTTGGTGTCTCAATTCCTTTCCGGATGGTATCTAGGTGTGCCTCAGTAACCATGCCTCTAACCCACACCTCGTATACTTTATGACAATTGCCCGGCCTGGTCAGTGCTTCCCCGATTTTACCATGGGTGGTAAAAAGCAACAGGCCTTTAGAATCCAGATCCAATCTTCCGATAGGCATCCAGCCGTCGGAATAAGCCCAGTCGGGCAGAAGCTCATAAACCGTCTTTCGGTTCAAGTCGTCCGAGCGGGTGACCAGATAACCTTTCGGTTTGTTCAGAGCAAGAATCCGGGGTGAAAAAACAATTTTTTCCATAATGCATTATAACAGAATGTCACTTTTCCATCTACGCCACTGATGTCCGTTTCAGTGTCATGAATTATGAGTCAACGTGTCGGCGGAATCGAGAATTGACTATTTCGCTCCCTCCTGCATAACAAATTACCCGTGTTTTATGGAACGTTTCGTGGTTACGACGAGGTGGCATGCGGTTCGTTCCGGTTTAATTTATGGGATGCTAAGGTGCAACTTTTCGTTCCCGTTGCGCGACGGGAAAGGTTTTGTGGCCCTCGGCAGCGGACTTGTCAATGGCCGTTCCTACGGGGTCCGAGTCAAGAGCTTCCAGCCGTTGGCGGGCGGCGACGTCTTCCCCAGCCTGGACAAGAAAGACGCCAAAAACCTTAACGGCGGTGCTGGCTCGACGCGGAATCTGGTGCGCGAAGGAGCCGATCTCACTTGTGGTAACAGTCTGCTCTACACCTTCACGGCCAACGGTGTCCGGCGTAGCTTGGTGATGGGAGGACTGACCTATCACGATTTTGCCAAACACGCGGCGTTGGGCCCTTACGAGCTTTGGGATACCTATCCGCGCTATTGGAATTCACCCCAGATCGGCATGACCTGGCAGACCGTCTGGGTTCCGTTGAACGCGAAAAGCTTGCCGGACATCTTTCCCGTGGTCAACGCCCAAGTTGCCGCGCTCGACCCCGTGGGGCGTTTGGTCGATCCCGGGACGACGTATGAGCCTGACGATCTTTTTTACGTCGATGTCACCACCGCCGACCCGTTCGCGGCCTTGGAAAATTACGGCAAGGCTTTACGCACGGCGACACATTCACGGCCCAATATCTACAACAACTTCACGATCTGCGGTTGGTTTAGCGGGTTGCGCAATGCCCAGTCGTTGGTGGAGGAGATGGATCGCGCCAACCAAGCGGACATGCTCAAGACGATCCCCGTCACCGTGCGTCTAGAGCCAGATACGTATTGCTGGGCCGACAACGGTAACACCGAACAGGGCTGGGGGGACGACGCCCATTGGCTCAAATACCACCATCTGGCTTCTCCTTACGACACGTTCAAAAAGTGGGTCGCGGCGGTGAAGGAACGCGGCGGCATGGCCGAGACCTATTTCCAATGCGGCATGCCCTCCGACGATTACGCGCTGGCGTTCCCCGGCCACATGGTCAACAACGACATTAGCAACCTGCACCGCCGCCACACGCACGTGACCCCCTCGGTGACGTACGATGCGACCGATCCCGGCTTTCAGGAGCACATGCGTAAAGTGTGGGCCTACCTGAAGGAATGTGGGCTCGCGGGCGTTAAATTCGATTACCCGGACATTGCTTGGCGATCCGACGGCGGCTTTGAAGACAAGCACGCCACCGCAGCCGCCGCCTACCGTGCGTGGTTTCAGCTTTGCCGCGATGGACTTGGCCCCGACGCGCTCATTCACGAGCGTGCCCTAGGCAACACCTGCCTGGACGTCACGGCGGGCATCGTCGATTTGCAACGGGTGTGGGGCGATGCGGATCGTTGGTATCCCGGCATGGCGGCCATTTGTGGTCTGCGCTGGTACAAGAATCGCGTGGTGATGAGCTACTACCCCGATAGTAAGGCATTCGTCGGCTTCAACGAAAAAGGCCGCATTGACCACGCACCGATGGAGATGGTGAAGCGTCGCTCGATCTTGACAATGCTCTACGCCACCGCCGGACGCATCGAGTCGGCGAGCTCTGTCAGCAAGCTCGATCGCGCGACGATCTATGACATCGGCCGGTGTTTCCCAATGCACGTAACGCCGCAAAGTGCTCGGCCCGTGGATGCCTTCACCGGCGTCAAGACCCCGCGCGTATACGATTTCCGCGTGGACGACGCGTGGCATCAAGTCGCCCTCTGCAACGATGAACCCGCACCTGTCACCGTCAGCGCGCCTTTGAGCGGCGATCAAGCCGCGACCGGTTCGCTCGGGCTCGACGCTGCCAAGACCTACTATATTTACGAGTTCTGGGCTGACAAATTCTTGGGCAAACATCCCGGCACGGGCAAGCTCGAAGTGCCGATCGCCGCCGGGGAAGCACGGATGTATTCCGTGCGCGAAGCACTCGACCATCCACAGGTTCTCTCCACCAACCGGCACCTGATGCAGGGGTATGTGGACCTCATCGACGTGAAGTGGGTTGCGAAAGCAAAGCAACTCTCTGGGGTCGCAAAAGTTGTCGGCAACGAGGCGTTCCGCATCGTCGTGGCGAACAACGGTGGCACACCGGGGGCCGTCAACGCTATGGGTGCCAAGGCGCACATGGAACCGTATCCGGGGGACGCGAGTCTGAGTGTGCTGGTGCTGGAACGGACCGAAAACGGAGATGCCTCCTGGAGCGTGAATTACTAGTACACAATACAGTTAAAAAATCAGACATGATGACAGGGTTGACATGATGTAACTGCTTGATCCTAATCATGGTTTACGGAAACAAAACCCAAAAACGCCCGGAAGGGAATCTCGATCCTCATGGATTACGATGCCGCCGCCGATGCTAAAAACCGCGTCAGCTTGCGCGGGGCGGATTTTCTGGGCTTACGGTCCGGAACAGGGCGACATCACCGTGTTGGCTATCGAACTGCATCCAGAAGATAAAAAGCGAGGAGCCTACGAGCGTATCAAGCTTTCATCTCTGCCGTTCCGGCTAGGTGACTCTTGACTGTGCGCAAATATCAGTCGCGTGCAGCCTCGTGCAAAGTGATGTCCTTCGTCGCTTTTTCCGCCAACGCCTTATCCACTTCAACTGCAATCGCGGTGGCGAAGTCATCCGAGGTGGCCTTATCCCAATGAACGGGGTCGGTCGAATTCTTTTTCACGGCGGCGAGATGCTTGAGCGCGATGGAGTACAGGTCCACGTTGGGGATGTTGTTTTTCGCGATGACCTCGTCGGCAATCTTGTTGAACTCCCGTATATGCCTGTCCTCTTCGTTGTCGACCGTGCTTGTACCGTCCGGGTTAAGCGTGCGAATGGGCGTGCAGTTGATCCAGATGATCTTGGCCTTTGGCATGTTTTCACGGATAAAGTCCAAATATTTCTGAAGCGTATCGGCCATGTATGACACATCGCAGCGGCCTTGGTGCTTCAG
>CAZSUM010000152.1:0-7150 GCA_964610015.1 uncultured Lentisphaeraceae bacterium | reverse complement strand
GATTGCTACCCCTTTTACAATCGCATCGATGTACGACAAGAGAACGTGTGGTACAAGGTCAATTGGGGTTGGACCACCTATCAACCGCGTCAACAACGTCATTATCACGGAGCGATCTTTTATTATGGGATTGATCATCCAACGCTCATTCAGACTGATACGCTTGATGTTGGAGAGAGCGTTTCTGAACGTGACCACCTGTATCACTCTGACGGGGAATTAACATCGCTGACTGCTAGGTATGAGGGGACTTTGTATGAAGAGAAACGCTTTTCTGGTGGGTTTGTCACAGGCGAGGTGACAGATAGCGGACGCAAGGTAAGTAACACGTCAGAGTTTACGGTTGCGATTCATCCTGACAATGTGGGTGTACGCCTGCGCCGCCGGAGCGATCAGTATTTTGGGCGTCAACGGGCACGGGTCTTTGTTGACCATAAACCCGTTACTGAACGTACGTGGTATCGCGCTGATCGTAATCCGCATCTTCGCTGGCTTGAAGACGAATTCGAAATTCCAGCTCGTTACACAAAAGGGAAGAGTAAGATTCACGTCAAGCTGGTATTTCTGCCAACCGTGGTGAATCGACCAGCCCTGTTAACGGACCCCGTGGTTCTGCCGCAGAATAGCCTAACAGAGGGGCATTTTGGAAAAGCACTGCAGGGCGAGGTCTTTCAGCAACAACTGACCTGTTTGCTGAAGGCACCTGAAGAATATACGGTCGATTTCTGGGTGCGCATTCCTGAAAAGAAACCGGGAATTCAACATCTCATGCTTTGGAGCGGATTCTGGGATCTTCTGACAGACAATGGGTATCTTGTTTTGCGTACCGATCCAAAGCTTGGAAGTATGATCAAAAACCCGAAAAACGGAAAGGAAGAGTGGAAAAACGTGCAGCATACCGTTGTTGATGCTGTGATCGCCGATGGAACTTGGCACCATGTCGCGCTTTCTGAAAATGGGAGATATATTCGATTGTTTGTGGATGGGAGCAAGAAGCTGGAGGTGAAAATTGAACGCAAACAACCGTTTGCCGTATCTGGTGAACTGACCGTTGGATATCGGAATAGTCAGTTGCCGTTTACGGGAATGCTGGATGAGTTGCGGTTCTTTAATGTCTGCCAGGATTCCGTGATTGTGCCGACAAAAGTTGTGGAACATCATGCAGAAGTCGTGGCTCACTGGTCCTTTGACCAGAAATCCCTCAAGAGTGATCAGATGAGAAATGAGGTTGCTGAGTCACCCGCGCTTATTGTTAGAAAGAAACCGCCGATGTTCGAACGTATCGAGATGGATGATCCGGCCACGGCATGGTCTGAATTTTTCTATTGGGTTTTTTCCTACCTGCCTTTGCCCGACTAATTTGCATGATCGTTGCCCGGTTCAAGCATAGAGCATTTGTCTGTTGACGAAGCGTATGTTCACGTGATCCATGTCATGCGGTTATTGCTCAGTAGGGCCATTACTTACAACCGCTTGCCCGCCTTTTCGCCAGGCGCTGGGTGTGATTCCATACTCGCGTTTGAACTGCATGGCAAAGTGTTGGGACGATGAAAATCCGAGGGATTGGGCGATCGTTGTAATAGGAAGGGAACTTTCGCGGAGTTGCTCCGAAGCGGTTCGCATCCGGCAGGCAAGTAGAAAGTTGTAGGGAGGAGAGCCGGTGAGCTGTTTGAAACGGGTGATCAGTTGACTAGGGGAGAGAGCAGTTTGACGGGCCATCTCATCCACGGAGTATTCCTCTTCAGGATGACGGCGCATCGTCTCGATGAGGGCGTTGATCCGATGGTCGCCTAGGATGTTTTTAGAAGGTGTTTGGGCAACCTCGATCAGCGCCAGGATGAGGTCTAAGACGGTGCCCCGTAAGGTGAGGCTGCGGAACGGTCCGGACGGGAGTTCGTCGCAGAGTTTGAACAGCCGCTGGAAAGCATGGCGGAGGCGGTCTGAGGCTTTAAACGGGGTGGGGGGCAGAGCGTAAAGATTCTTCTGCAAGGCGTTCGCCTCTGCTGTGGGAAGCCCCAGGATGGAATGCGTAGCAGGGTCCAAGCGGAAGAAGAGCCAGAACATGACCAGCCCCTTAGGATTGGTGCTGAGGCGGTGTGGCTCATCCGGTTGAGTCACGAACACGTTGCCTGGCAATAGGCGAAGAGCCTTTCCACCACACTCAAACACCAACGAACCTCGCATGCAGAGCGTCATCTCAAGGCATCCGGGGTGGATGTGTTCTGAGACACTCGGACGGCAGCTCTTGTAGTGGCTGCACCCCAGCGCCGGCACGCACGGCAGTCCGTCGCGCTCGAGGTTGAGCACGCGCCGTTCGGACGTGTTGTCGTAGTTGAAGGGCAAGGTACAGACCGATTGACTCATCTTCCATATGATACGCAGTTACGATGGAATCGGCAAGGGGTGTATAAAGAGAGTGTGCGAAGTGCGAAGTGTAAGAAACAACTATGGAGGGATCTTAGACGCGGTTCAAATCGCTGGATGGTAGTTCCACTGCCATGAAAACAATGATAAAATGTTCGGAAAAGGAGGAGTTATGATCACAGATCGTTTTTCGTTAAAAGGCCGCGTCGTTTTGGTCACGGGGTGCAAGCGCGGAATCGGTAAAGGCATGGCTGTCGCGTTGGCTGAGGCGGGGGCCGACATCATTGGCGTGAGCGCTACGTTGGAGAGCTCTGGCAGTGACGTCGAAAAGGAGGTGAAGGCGCTCGGGCGCACCTTCTCTGCTTACACCTGCGACTTTTCCGACCGCAAGGCGCTCTACGCCTTTATCGGGAAGGTGAAGGCGGAACACCCCGTCATCGACATCCTGTTCAACAACGCTGGGACCATCCTGCGCAAGCCCGCTGCCGAGCATCCCGACGAGTACTGGGACAAAGTTGTCGAGGTCAATCTGAACGCGCAGTTCGTGTTGAGCCGCGAACTTGCGAAGGGTATGCTCGAACGCGGGTGGGGAAAAATCGTTTTCACCGCTTCTTTGCTGACGTTCCAGGGCGGCATCAACGTGCCCAGCTATGCCGCCAGCAAGGGCGGCATCGCCCAGTTGGCGAAGGCGCTGGCGAATGAGTGGGCAGGGAAGGGCGTCAACGTTAATGCCATCGCGCCCGGCTACATCGCCACGGACAATACGACCGCTCTGCGCGCGGACGCGGCTCGCAGCCGCCAGATTCTCGACCGCATACCGGCGGGGCGTTGGGGCGAGCCCTCCGACTTGCAGGGGGCGGCCGTCTTTCTCGCCTCGCACGCGTCGGACTATGTCAATGGCATTGTCCTACCGGTCGACGGCGGGTGGCTTGGCCGGTAGCCAATAAATTCTTAACACAGAGACACGGAGATACAGAGAATATGAAGTTTTACGACACGCTGGCTCTCCGTGACTCTGTGCCCCCGTGTTGTAAAAGCGGCTACACATTATCAAGAACCGCACTAACGGGTGATCGTCGGGTGGCCTTTGCGCCAGGCGCTGGGAGTAATACCGAATGCTTGTTTGAACTGTGTGGCAAAGTGCTGCGCGGAGAAAAAGCCAAGCGATTCTGCGATCTCGGTGACGGATGTGTTTGTGTCGCGGAGGCGTTGCTGTGCGGCCTGCAGGCGGCAACCAAGCAGAAACGTGTAGGGCGGCATGCCTGTCAGTCGCTTGAACTGGGCGTTCAGGCTGCTTTCTGAAAGGGCAGTCGTAGGGGTCATTAGTTTGAGCGGGTAATCACATTCTGGGTGCTGGCGCATGGTCAAAATTATAGAATTGTAATAAGTTGAACGCGCCTCGTCCCCAGACCGTGCTATCATTCAAACACTTTTTTAAGGAGAAAAGCGAAATGAAGCCTATCAAAGGGTTGATTGCGGCACCTTACACGCCGTTCAGGAAAGATGGCAGTCTCAATCTGCCGATGATCGAAAAACTAGCTGCTTCGCTGAAGGCCAACAAGGTGGCTGGGGCGTTTGTATGTGGTACCACGGGCGAGGGCGTGTCGATGGCGACGGCTGAGCGCATGAAGGTAGCCGAACGGTGGCAGGCGTGCGCGGGGTCGAAGCTACGCGTTATCGTACATGTCGGGCACACATCGCTGGGTGATTGCCGCACTCTCGCGGCGCACGCCCAGAAAATCGGCGTGTCGGCGATTGGCTGTATGGCACCCTATTGTTTCAAACCGAGCAAGGCCGAGGATCTGGCGGCGTTTTGCGCAGAGGTGGCCGCGGCGGCACCCGACCTACCTTTCTACTATTACCACATTCCCTGCGTCAGTGGCGTGACGATTCCCGCTTTTGATTTTTTGCGAGCTGCGGCGGATCGGATTCCAAATCTCGCGGGTATTAAGTTTACGCATGAGAATCTGATGGACTTCGCAGCGTGCGTCCGGTTTGAGGGTGGTCGCTTTGACGCGTTGTATGGACGCGACGAGATGTTGCTCCCCGGACTCGCTGTGGGCGCACAAGGCGCAATCGGTAGCACCTATAATTACGCCGCGCCGGTCTATCACCGGATCATGAAGGCCTTTGCGCGTGGCGATCTGGCCGCCGCGCAGGAGGAGCAGGCCCGCGCCAATGCGATGATCGCTGTTCTGATTCGTTATGGTGGGATGCCTCCGGCTGGCAAGGTCTTCATGAAGCTTCTCGGCCTAGATTGCGGCCCCGTCCGTCTGCCGCTTCGTCCGCTCACCGACACGCAGGCCGAGGCGCTGCGGGCCGAAGCGGAAGCTGTCGGTTTTTTTGACTTCGCCTGCAAGGTGTGAATGGTGTAATCGCTTGGTGACTGGGGGAGAGCTCCCTATGACGGATTCAAGGGCTTCATTGAACGGCAGGACGAGTTCTCCGAACCCGCTACGGACGCCTCGGGGAGGCGTCCCTACCTTGGGAGGCAGGATACTAACCGTTTTCTGTTGTATCCTAGCTTCGGTCGCCCTCTGCGGTGCCGCCGAATTGGGCATGCTCGATTGGAGCGAGCTACCTCCGCTTCCAGACGCGCTGGGTGTGGCGGGACCGTTTGCGGGCATCAGTGGCGACGCCCTGCTGGTCGCGGGTGGCGCAAATTTTCCGGAGCCAGTCTGGGAAAACGAAAAAGCTTGGCACGATACAGTCTATGTGCTGGAAAAGCACGCTGGAGAGACGAGTTTGGTTTGGGCGGTTGCGGGAACCTTGCCGCGTCCTTTAGCGTATGGCATGTCGGTAAGTTACGGCGGCGCCGTAATCTGTCTAGGCGGATGCGACGAAAAGACCGTGTCTGACGCTGTGTTTTCGCTAACGTGGGATTCTGCTTCAAGAACTCTTCAGACCCAAGCGCTGCCGCCGCTACCGCAACCCTGCTCGTTCGGTCAGGCGGCACTCTTGGACGATACGGTCTATGTGGCCGGAGGGCAGAGCGGCAGCGGCCTCGAAACGGCCATGCGGAACTTCTGGCGGCTGGATCTTTCCAAGCGCGGAACCGACGCGTTCGGTTGGGAGAAACTGGAGGCGTGGCCCGGACCCGAGCGGGTGCTGGCTGTTGCAGCGGTGCAAAACACCGGAAGCGATAAGTGCTTCTACCTATTCAGCGGACGCCGACGCCTCGGCACGACGATCGAATGGCTCAAAGATGCTTACGAGTTCAATCCGCGGAGAGCTCAAGATGCGCGGTCTGGCCCAGCTTGGCGCACGATTCCCGACGTGCCAGCCTGCGTCATGGCTGGCACGGCCGCGGCGGTTGGTCAAGCGCATATCTTTGTGTTCGGGGGTGCGGATGGTACGCTTTTTTTGCGCACTGACGAACTGAAGGATGCACATCCAGGTTTTCCTAAGAAAACTTATGCCTATCATACGATCACAGAGACGTGGGTCGACGCTGGGCCGAGTCCGGTGAATCAGGTGACCACGGTGGCGGTTTCGTGGGGAGATCGCATCGTGATTCCGTCAGGCGAAATCAGGCCGCGCGTGCGTACGCCTCGGATTGCGGTCGTGGCACCACGCATGCGAGATGTCCACTTCGGCTTGGTCAACTACATGACCGTGGTGCTCTATCTTTCGGCGATGGTGGGCATCGGTGCCTATTTCGCGCGTAAGAACAAGAGTACCGACGATTACTTTCGCGGCGGACAGAAGATTCCTTGGTGGGCCGCTGGGTGCAGCATCTTTGCGACCATGCTCTCCTCCATCACGTTCATGGCGCTACCCGCAGTCGCGTTCAAGACCAACTGGACGACGTGGGTCATGCACTGGATGATTCCCATAGTCACGCTTTTCGTCATCTGGACGATCCTGCCGTTTTTCCGCCAGATCGACGCGACCAGCGCCTACGAGTATCTCGAGAAGCGGTTCGGATATAGCGCACGTGCGCTGGGTAGTCTGCTGTTTGGCCTGTTTCAGGTGGGGCGCATGGGCGTTGTACTCTATCTTCCCGCGCTAGCCTTGCAGGCCGTGACGGGACTGGCTCCAATCCCCTGTATTCTGATCATGGGCGTCATCTCCATTGTGTACTCGGCCATGGGCGGTATCGAGGCCGTTATCTGGACAGACACGGTTCAGACTTTTGTGCTGATTGGCGGGGCGCTCCTGAGTGTGGTACTGATCGTCTCTAGTGTCGACGGCGGACTCGGAACCTGCGTCACCACGGCGTTGCAATTCCAGAAGTGCCATTTGTTCGACTGCAATTTCGGTGCGACTAGTTACATGGCGCCTACAATCTGGGTGATCGTGTTCGGCGCGATCTTTCAGCACCTCTCCAGTTACACAGCCGATCAGGCGGTGATTCAGCGCTATATGACCACGGACACGCAGAAGAATGCGGCTCGTGCGATTCTGACCAATGGGCTCATGTCGGTTCCAGCTGGACTACTCTTTTTCGCGGTGGGCACGGCATTGTTTGTCTACTATCGGTGTCATCCATTGGAACTGGATCCCACCTTCAAGGCGGACGCAATCTTCCCGCTCTTTATCGCCACGCGCATGCCGCCTGTGGCGGCAGGGTTGGTCGTGGCGGGTGTCTTTGCGGCGGCACAGTCGACGCTTTCGACGAGTCTGAACTCGTTGGCGACGACACTTATCACGGACTTTGCGCGGCCGTTCCAGCTCTGCCAAACGGATCGTGCCTATCTGTCTCTGGCGCGGTCGCTGACGGTTCTGCTTGGTGTAATCGGAACCGGTATCGCCGTGCTGTTCGTGGTCGCCGCCGTCGTCGCCG
>CAZSUM010000151.1:5469-7152 GCA_964610015.1 uncultured Lentisphaeraceae bacterium | reverse complement strand
TGATTCCTACGCGGGATGGTTCGGCTATCTGCTAAAGAACGACCTGCTGTTCATTAAGAAATATCCGGTTTATCCTGACCGCGTCTACAGTGAAATGGCGGGGCTGACGATTTCGATCTGGTACTTCAAGAATGAGATGTGCGAGCTGGAACCAATTGGACCGCGCGAGATCTTGGCACCCGGTGCATCTGCATCGTTCCGCGAGGAGTGGTCACTGATGCCGTACTGTTTCCCGCATGGCCCTGCACGCGCTGACCTGCACGAGATCAAGCGGCTGGCTGGTCAATAAGTGTTCAGTGCAAAGACAACCTTTCGCCTTAACCAACGCCTTCATATCGTTGCACCTCCTTGAACCCGCACAGGCAGGAGCAAGCCAAAATAAATGAACTCGCAAATGTTCTTTTTGAGTGTCATTCATTGTGAAGCAGCTCGTATAATCAATCTTTATTCTGAAGGAATGTCCTATGGGAGTTATCAATTCTAAAAGCTCAAAAATCCACCGTTTTCACCTGCTGTCGTTAACCCTGCTTCTACTGGGCATCCCAATACAAGATGTGCGAGGATGGGGCGGACCACATACAGTCATTACTCGAGCCGCATGCGATATTTTGCCGCAATGGCAGAAGGATTTATGGGGGCAAGAACTGAAAGCCCTCGGCAACAGTTACTGCCTAATACCGGACCAGGTGTATTCGGACAAGGAAAAGGCAAAGTTTGCTCAGCTGGAAAGTCAGCCGAAAGTCGTATATCAAGTGGGACTGCATCTACCACCGGCTCACGCTGAAGCCTATGAGCTACTGCGCTACTTTTTTGGGAAAGCGGTTTCCGAGTTCAAGGCTGGCCGGAAATATGAAGCGGCCTGTTATGCCGGAACGGTGAGCCATCTGCTGGAAGACTGGAGTTGTCCTGCACACGCAGTTCCGGGCGATAACATGTTCACCCTTTTCAAGCAGTTTATCCCACCGCCGAAGGAGCATCAAGATACCCTGTTGCATAGTCCGCTGGAAAACGGCAAGTTCACGCTGGATCTGAAGGACTACAAACCGCATCTCTATGGAACAACGGTTGAGGATGCCGCATTTAATCTGCTTAACAAAAGTCACCTAACAACTGTTTTTGCAAGAGGCCAGGTTGTTCCCATTATCAATGCGATCTATGAAAAGAATGAAGAAGCGTCTAACAGTGCGCAGCAGAAAGCGGCGATTGTCGGAGCTGAGATCGTAGCGGATGCTCTCTATACACTCATCTGTATTGCCGAACAAAAATTTGAACCACAGGCTGAGGCGGCTCTACGGAGTGTAGACATGTCCAACAACTATCCTTTGGAAGCGCCAGAACTCTATATGCCTCAGTCCTCCTTTTTCAGTAGACCGTATTGGGGCTACGCAAAAGTCGGTAAAATCTTAAAGGATGGCAAAGAAGCCGTTCCATTAAAGCTGAGAATCAAAAAAAATCAGAGCCCTGAAGTTCAGCCGATGGTATCGGGTATTGGAACCGGCACTCACAGTGTGCTGACATATTTTATTCCTGCAGACGTGTATAAACATTTTACCGTTACCGTCGGAGTGCATCCGGAGCTAGGCGCTGAAGGTAGCGTGAACTTTCAAATAAAAGGCAACGGGGTTGTCCTCGCCAAAGCTGGCCCTCTCTCAGGAGCAGACATAGCCCAGACTCTTGATATTA
>CAZSUM010000151.1:0-5459 GCA_964610015.1 uncultured Lentisphaeraceae bacterium | reverse complement strand
AACGCGATCACCAATCTGCAACTGATCGCATCCTCCGCCGCTGGCAGTGGAACGGGCAATTATGCGATCTGGGGAGAACCCCATCTCATCAAATAAAAACGAGATCAGAAATCAGAAGTTAATTGTAGGGTATTTTAACGTATAGATTGTCTATTCCGTGGTACACCATGAAACTTATGATCACCCCCTTGCGCCTTGCTTTTGTAGTTGGATGCTCAATCATCGGAACGGATTCCCGTGCTCAGTTTTTAGTAGGTCCTGATAAACCCTATAAAACAATATCTGCGGCGCTGTCTGTTATGAAAACCAGCGATCTCTGCGTTATCAGTCCCGGGGTTTACCGTGAGCGCATTGATGTTGTGCAGAGTAATATTGTTCTGCGCAGTCAGGGACGAGTGGTTATTTCCGAGTGCGATCTGGTCGCCAATATGCAACCGTGCGTGATCAATGGCTGTAACGGTTTGAAAACCGCAGTAACCGGTCCAGTTTATGATCTCTTCTGTGACGGTCGATATCTTTTGCCAGCCCGTTTTCCTGATAAAACCTGCGCCATGACCTCAAATGAGGATTGGCTGGAAAGTTTTATCGACACTGCTGGAAATATCAGCTTTCAGGAGCAAGCGCAACGGAAGTTTCCTGAACTCTCTGATGGCTATTATGTAGGCCTGCACGGTAGTGCCAAGGCCCGCCATGGCAAACTCTCAAGCTGGTATTCGCTGACGTTACCGATAACTAATCTGACCGAACATGGCTATATCAACGTGGATGCGGGAAAGGCTTCCTCTGGTTTTATGGGGAATTTTGGCAGAGGCAAAGGGCTTGGCTATATCATCGGTGCTAAGGCGGTGCTGGATGCTCCCGGCGAATGGTATTCGGATGGCAAGGAGCTGTTTGTTGTTCCTCCAAAAGCTGGTGGTGCGGACTGATGATACGCGGCAACAATGCCCGTATTGAAAACTGCGTTTTTGAGGATATGAACTGGATGGCCAAACGCTCCGCCGGAATCTTCTCCTGGGGGAATAGCAATGTGGTCAGATACTGCACACTCCGCAATCTGGGAGGAGCGGGGATTGAGGGTGGTAACGCCCATTGGGTTGGACAGTATGCCAAGAATAATATCTGGGAATATAACGACATCGAGGGTGTTGCCTCAGGATAAACAGAGGTGCTGAAAGATCGTAAAGCTTGTAAGCACACAGCTGAGTCGTGTATGTTGCTCAATAACATCTGTTTACAAAGGGGAATAGCATGAGCCGTTTTTGGGGTGCGAGTTTGTTTTTTGCGGTAGCAATCGGGGCACACGCCGTGACGCTGGAAAATCTACGGTGCGAGTACCGAGTGAATCCGGTGGGTATCGGCGAGCGTGAGCCGCGTCTTTCTTGGACGATGAAAAACGACTCCAGCAAACGGGGTGCCTCCCAAACAGCCTATCAAATTCTCGTAGCGTCGGCTCCCGACAAGCTAACCGAAGACAAAGCCGACCTGTGGAACTCCGGCCGCATCCGCTCGGAGAAGAGTATCCAGCTCGTTTATAAGGGCCGCCCACTTGTCGCACGTGACCGCTGCTATTGGAAAGTCCGCGTCTGGGATCAAAACGACCGGAAAACGCCTTGGAGCGAACCAGCCTTTTGGACAATGGGGCTTCTGCAGGTGGCAGACTGGACAGCAAAGTGGTTGCGCATCGAGGAGCTCCAGCCAGTAGCCGAGAGTTCCGTTGTCACCGCGCCGAAACCATCCCAAGTGGCCATGACGTCGCCGCCTAAGCGGATCCAAACACCGCGCGTCCTGCGCCGTGAATTTTCGGTGACGGCACAACCCTTGCACGCCACGCTCTATGCCACGGCGCTAGGCGTATATGAGCTACGCCTCAACGGCCAGCGTGTGGGCGACGCCCTGCTGGCCCCCGAGTGGACCGCCTACGACAAGCGCGTGCAGGTGCAGGCCTATGACGTGACGGCCCTGGTGCGGCCGGGTGAAAACGTGCTGGGGGCGCTGCTCGGTAACGGGTGGTACTGCGGTACGGTACAGTGCTGGCCACCAGAGATTTGCCTATACGGAAACGAGCCCCGTCTCAAAGCGCAACTTGAGATCGAGTGCGCGGATGGCACGCGACAAACGGTGGCCACTGACAACGCCTGGCTGGGTACGACGGACGGCCCCCTGCGTTTCTCCGGCATTTACGAGGGCGAGACTTATGATGCACGCAAAGAGCTGAGCGGCTGGGATGCGCCGGGATTCAAAATCGACGCCCGCTGGCAGCCCTCGCTGATTGATCGCGCCGTGCAAGCTGGCGCGTTGGTGTGGCAGCGCAGCGAGCCGATCCGCGTGACGAGAGAGCTCAAGCCAGTGGCCGTGACTGAACCTAAACCCGGCGTGTACGTGTTCGATTTCGGACAGAACATGGTCGGTTGGGTCCGCCTTGCCGTGCGCGGTGCGGCGGGCGATACCGTAACTCTCTTCCACAACGAGATGCTGAATCCAGACGGCACGGTTTACCGCGACAACCTGCATGCGGGAAAAATGGGCAAGGCGCAAAGCCAAACAATCCGCTACACCTTGCGCGGCGGTGATATCGAAACGTATGAGCCGCACTTCACCTACATGGGGTTCCGCTATGTGGAAGTGACTGGCCTGAAAAGTAAACCCGACGCCTCCCTGCTGACTGGCAGGGTCTTTCACACGTCATTCCGACAGACGGGGCAGTTCACCTGCTCCGACCCTCAGCTAAGCCAGCTAGTTGAAAACATCCAGTGGTCTCAGCGCGGCAATATGATGGGCATCCCAACCGATTGCCCGCAGCGTGACGAACGCGCGGGATGGACCGGCGACGCGCAGTTCTTCATGCCGACAGCGGTCTACAACTTCGACGTAGCGGCCTTTTTTAGCAAGTGGCTTTTCGACCTGTGCCAAGACTCATTCGTCGAGGGCAAAGGATTCGCCGATCTCGCGCCTTACTACGGCAAAATGGGTGCAGGCAACACCGGCTGGGGCGACGCGGGGATCGTCTGTCCCTATATGCTCTACCGGACTTATGGCGACACGCGCGTAATCGCGACACATTACGACCAGATGAAGAAACACCTCCTGACCCTGTCGGCGACCTGCAAGAACCACCTCCGAGGGCCAGGCACCTATGGAGACTGGCTCAATGTCGGCGGTGGTGCCCAAGGCGAAGTATGCGGCACGGCGTATCAAGTCTATCTCTGCACCCTGATGTCCGAGATGGCGGCGGCCATCGAAAAAAGTGACGACGCAGCGATGTTCGAAACAATGGCGCGCGAGGCACGCGAGGCCTTTGTCGCAGCCTTCTTTGACGAGGATGGCTCGATCAAGAAAAGTAGCCAGACCGGTTATGCGCTGGCCTTCACCATGGGCCTCGTGCCAGAAGTGCTACGCGAGAAGGCGGCCGCGCAGTTCAAAAGCGAAGTCGAAAAGTTCAAGTATTGCGTGGCGACCGGGTTTATCGGCACACCGCGGCTACTGACGGGACTCCATGCGGCGGGGCTTGATGATGCAGCCTATCGTATGTTGCTGCGGCGCGAGTATCCCTCGTGGCTTTATCCGGTGACGCTCGGCGCGACAACAATCTGGGAGCGGTGGGATGGTTGGCGTCCCGACAAGGGCTTTCAGGACGCGACGATGAACTCCTTCAACCACTATGCCTTCGGCTCGTGCGGCCAATATCTCTACGAGTGCGTGGGAGGCATCTTTCCGCTCGAACCGGGTTACCAAACGTTTACGGTCGCGCCGGTGATCAAGGAAGGTTTGTCGTGGGCTTCGACTTCGTACGACTCGATGTACGGTAAGATCGTTTCCGAGTGGAAGCAGGAGAGCAGCAAGACGCAACTTAAGGTGACGGTGCCGCCCAACACGCGCGCGCTGATCCTTCTGCCGACGTCGACCGCATCGCAGGTGCGTGAAAGCGGCCAGCCGTTGTCACAAGCTGCAGGGCTTACCGTTTCGAGCGAGAGCAAAGACAACGTCCGGGTTCAGGTCGTCGCGGGTACCTACACGTTCGAGTTCTAACGTTTTGTGTCTTAGAGATCCGCACGAGCGCCCCACATCCAACGCAAGAGCGGTTTTACATAACATATCGCCATTCTTGGTAACAACTGGCTTTTTTAACGCCCGGCGTTGACGGTAGGTGTTAAAAGTCGTATGCTGAAATCGTTTTCAGGTCGTGATGCAAAACCGCCCAGACGCATAGGCGCTAATGCGCCTGACCAGAGAACCATGGAGGATCGGATGTGTTCGGGAAAGAAAAATAGAACCGACTGGTCTGATCGATTTATTTACTATGCTTCTCTTTTTTCGTTTTTTTGTCTCCACGTTGAATATTCTCCCGCCCGTGAATAGATATACTTTAACTCTAGTAGTTTTGTTGTGCGCAGCATTGACAGAGGCCGCGCAAGAGCGTTTTGATTTTGTTGCGCTTACAAATAAAGCTCAGCATCTGGCCGCAGCCCCCTATCACCCGACCGACAAATCACTGCCCAAAGCCCTGCGGACCTTCAACTACGATGACATGCGCAACATCCGCTTCGACCCGAAGGCTGCCATCTGGCGCATGGAACGCCTCCCCTTTCAACTTCAGTTCGTCCACCGCGGCGGTCCGCAGAACGGGCATATCATCGTTCACGCCGTCAATGACGACCGCGAAGAACAGATCCCCTTCTCAAAAGGCCTGTTCAATTATTCCCAGGTCAAGCTCAACAGAAACCTCCCTGACGACCTCGGTTTCAACGGCTTCCGAATCCACTACCCGCTTAACTCAATGGAGTATCTCGACGAAATCATCGTCTTTCAGGGCGCTTCCTATTTCAGAGCCGTCGGCAAAGGACTTCACTATGGCCTCTCTGCCCGTGGACTGGCCATCAACGTCGTTGGAAAAACCCCGGAGGAATTCCCCGAGTTTACCGAATTTTGGGTTGAAAAACCGGATAGCCGATCAAATCGAATCAAGCTCTATGCCCTGCTGAACACCCCGAGCCTTTCCGGGGCCTATGAAATGTTGCTTATCCCGGGCGATGATACCGTTATGGAAATCAAGGCCACCCTATTCGCTCGCCAGTTGGTCGCTGGTCTCGGTCTCGCTCCATTAACCAGCATGTTCTGGTTCGGCGAATTCTCAAAATCCCGCTTCGGCGACTTCCGCCCCGAAGTCCACGCCTCAGACGGTCTGCTCATCCACACCGATACTAACGAATGGTTGTGGCGCCCGCTCTCTAACGAGGGCGGCATCAAAGTCTCCTGCTTCGCCAACAAAAAACCCCTCGGATTCGGCTTGCTCCAACGCGACCGCAACTATTCCAACTATGAAGACCTTGAAACCTTCTACCAGAATCGTCCCAGCGCTTGGGTCGAGCCAATCAGCGGATTTGACTATGGCGAGATTCGGCTGGTCGAACTCCCAACCCACACGGAATACGCCGACAACATCGTCGCCTTCTGGATGCCCG
>CAZSUM010000150.1:0-7174 GCA_964610015.1 uncultured Lentisphaeraceae bacterium | reverse complement strand
GAATCCCCACTTTTTGGAGCCCTTGAATTAAGGCTAACGGGGTAGGCGCACCACCGATGCCCATCAAGCGCAAGCGCCCCCCCAATGCCGCAATCACCTTTCTGCTAACAAGCGCTTTCAGCCCCATCCCCAAAAGGACGCGGGCTACTCTATTTTTCTTCAAACGCTCTGTGATGCGTGCGTAGAGCTTCTCCGCCATCAACGGAACTGCCAGCAGTATTGTAGGCTGTAGGATCAGCATATCTTCTGAAACTGTCCGCATGGATCGTACAAAACTACAACAGGCCTTAACACCTAATGGCAGTATGAAATTGGCTGTAAAGGAAAACGCATGAAATAACGGCAATGCATTGAGGAAATTATCGGTCGCCTTAAACCCCACGCGCTCACAGGTATCCGCCACATTTGCAGTAAAATTCCCATGTGTCAGCATGGCACCTTTTGGCTGTCCAGTCGTACCGGAGGTATAGATTAACGAGGCCACCGTTGCCTCTGACGGTCTCGGAGCGTCAAGCCATGCCTGCTTCGCATCGATCGTTGAACTCATCTCTTTGTGGAGCGTTTCGTAGCGATAACAGTCTAGACCATCAAGCGCAACAACACTCTCCTCAGTAGCAGAGCTCGACTCCCCCACCCAGACACATAGGCGTAAGGCTAGACCCTCTCGAACAACCTCACGCAACACGTTGTCAAGTCTGGCACCAGCGAACACTGCGACGGCATCAGAATCGCGGAGGATGTAGGCCAACTCCAATGGCCGTAGCTTTGGGTCGAGAGGCACCACAGGCACACCCGAACAGGCCAATGCCAGATAAATCTCCTGCCATTCCGGGCCATTGTCGAGCATCAGTCCCACAGGATTCGCATCTGAGTTGAGTCCAAGGTGACGCACCATCGCGGTACCATACGCGACCCGCTGCTGAAGTTGCAGATACGTCCGCGTGACCCACACACCCTCTGCAAAGAAACGTTGTGCCGGTGTCTGTGGAGCCAACCGAACCGCATCCTCAAGATAGGTTCGGATGGTCATATCAGAAGCCCTTTCATTCATGAACCCCGTTGAGCCGCACAAAATCAAAAGCGGGTTCTTCATACGGATGCACAGACCGCAACGCCTTTGTCACCACGACACAGTCTTTTTCTTCACAGAGCATCTCAACCCGATACTCAGACACCCGTTCGACCTCGCCCGTTTTCCCGAGAAACGGTGAGCTACCAACAAGCGGACGGAATTGCCCCTCCCCGGCACCCGCTGCAAAGAGCGCCTCTTTCACAAGCTCTAGATGCGTTTCAGGAACATAAACCGTCAGCTTCATCATAACCGCAACTCACGATTCAACCATCTCCTTGACAGCTTTCAAGAACTGATTCACATCAGCGAACCGCCGATAGACCGATGCAAAACGAATATAGGCAACCTCATCCAACTTGTGCAACCGCATCATAACCGCCTGACCAATTCGCTCTGTAGCAACCTCACTCTCGCTTTCAAAGCTCTCAATAATCTCATCCACCAGATCATGAATAAGATCTGCACTGATGGGACGTTTTTCACAAGCACGCATCAGTCCACGCTCAAGTTTTAGCCGACTGAACTCCTCGCGACGACCATCCCTTTTAATCACCCGAAGCTCGTCCTTGACGATCTCCTCATACGTCGTAAATCGGTGGTCACACGCCAAGCACTGCCTCCGTCGACGAATCGATGCCCCCTCACGTGCAGCTCGACTGTCTAGCACCTTGTCATCCAAATGTCCACATTTAGGACAACGCATGGCATCTCCCTAGTTAGTTGCGCACACACCATCAAACTGATGGCAGGTTAATTTTTCGACCCAGTCACCGCCATGGTTCTGTCGATGATTGTGTTTACCGTCAGATCCTTGAGCATATGATTTTGCGGAATATCCAAGCTAGCCACGTGTTGCAGTTGCGCCTCAGGCAAATCTACACCATAAACCAAGGCTTTAATGTTACGCGTGTTGGGTAATCGATTCAGGGTACTCACCACTTCATCCGCGCTCATACCATCTAGTTCAAGCCGCATCACGAGCGCATCTGGCTTAAGCGCGATACAAGCTTCGAGAGCCTCTGGACCTGTCGCATAAGCATCTACATCAAACCCCGCGTTCGTAAACTCCTTACGTAATGTCTCGCGTAAGATGGCGTCACCCTCGGCGACAACTAAACGACGGCGTTTCACGGTTCCTGCAACGTTCCGCCGCGCACCAGCCGCTTCAAAAAGAATTCGACTGACCTCCATCAGAAGATCAGGCGGATCGCATGGTTTTGCGATAAACCCCGCAACCTGCTTGTCTGCGAAATACTCCGCCATCGACGCACGCGCAGTTAGAACCAACACCGGATAAAGGGGGACTCCATCTGGATGGGTAATACGATTCAAAAATCCTGTTCCACCCATACCGGGCATTCCCATGTCCAGAATGATCAAATCCGGTTGGAATGCGCGCATTTTCACCAGCGCATCTTCGCCAGTGGGTGCACACAAAACTTCATAGCCATCGAACATCAAAAAGTCGCCCAATGTCTCAAGCAAACTCGGATCGTCATCCACTAACAGTAATTTCCGTTTGTTCGTTTCCATATGTCATTAAGTTTAACTTGTGTTCACAACAAAAGCAATTGCGAGTTGTGTCTACTTAACCTCCTTCTCAGCTCCGCAGTGTGAACAGTTGGGTAGCATCGCATGCCTCACTTTGTGACAGACAGGGCATTCTTCAAAGAGATGACTCCCGCACGACGGACACGTGTATTCCTCCTCCTGAGTACCGCCATCCCCTGGCACAACAATCTTGTTGACAGTCCGGCGAGTCCAGAACAGAAAACGTCGCGGTCCGATTCGAATCGGATATTCACAAACAGGACAGAGAAATCGCTCGTACGCCTCCCGATACTGTTTGACTAACCATTGCGTCTTGGGGAAGGCGCTGGCACGAATGAAGTAAATCAACAGCCTCGCCACGACAACGAGGAGCCCCCCGATCAAAATGTACTTAAAGTACTTACTGGGGAAATATTCGTGAACCACGAGCGCAACTTTAATCAAGGTTGCGGCCCCAAAAGCGAGAAACAAAGGGAAGTAGATGCTGGCGCGCTTCTTGACAATGACACCGGCTGCCAAACCGAGAATGGGCAGTAGAATTGCAAGCTGCAGAAAAGCAAGCTTAAGTCGGTGTTTTTGGCTAAGGGCCTTGAACTTTTCTCTGGCTGGCTGACGTTGACTCTCAATCGCTTGTTCTGTCTGCGCCTTTTCTCGAATGAGCCCCTGTTTGCGCTCAAGCCTATCTGACACCGTCTGGCTCAGTTCTTGATATTTTCTCTGGTTCTCCAAAAAGAGAGTCAAGCTGCTGGTGAAATTTGCCTGTTCGGTATCGGAGAAGGCAACGCTCTTCTGCATGCCGAGCTTCTGAAGTTCGATAAGCTGGTTGATTGTCTGTTGCAAATTACGGGAGCTGTCACCCACAACGCGTTGCTTTTCTGTTTGGTTCTCGATCTGATGGGTTAAATCAGAAATTTGTTTTTCAAGCGTGCTCCGCTGCGCAACGAGTGCCTTATCCACATGGTCTTTCTCAATGCTGACATAGTCGGGCCCACGGATCGAACGGAGGTCATCGACAAAAAAACCGAGAACCCAAAAGACAAGCACTGAAAGCACAAGGGTAAAGATGCGAATGGCAAAACGATGGACCCAAGTCCCTTTTGACTTTGTGTCATGTTTCATTTTTGAAATCCTTGTTTTTATTTCAATCGACTGAGTAAGACACCTGACGAACCCTTACCACATAACCCGACAGACGAATTACAGGATAAAGCAATAGCAGTGTAAATGCTGATTTGACAACAATAATCCAAGTTTCACGAAATTGCGAGGCGGAAGCGTGTATTCTCAATTCATTGATTTTACTGAAAGGCGGCTCGCCCGAGACCTCGCTGCCGAACCCCAGCCCTGACCTCTTCTGACTCTTTCATGAAAAGCAAATGATTCTCACAGTTGACAGATTCGCAGAAGCATACGAAAATCAACTGTATGCAACAACCTATCGCCCTTATTGCCGCCATGAAGGAAGAGTTGGACGCGCTCTTAGTCCGCTTCCCAGAACACGAGGTCCGCCCCCATTTCAACACACAGCTTTACCACGCCCGATGTGGCAGTCAAGAGTTGGTGATCACGCAATCCGGCGTCGGAAAGGTCAATGCGGCCTGTACACTCACGCTGTTGCTCTCCGACTTCAACCCCGTTTGTGTCATTAACACCGGATGTGCCGGAGGACTTCAGTCTGATCAGCATATTCTAGACCTTGTGGTCCCCGAGCAAGTTGCCTATACGGATGTGGATGTTACGCCACTCGGATTCGCCTATGGGCAGATACTGGGAAGTGAGCCGCGTTTTAACGCCGACTCAAAACTCCTTGCTCATCTACGTTGCGTGCTCAACACGCATCCTGTCCCCATACCCTGTCACCATGGGCTACTGGGTTCTTCCGACTCCTTTATCTATCAGCAAGAACAACTTGAGCGTATCAATCGTCATTTTGGTGATGCCGTCCATTGTGTGGACATGGAAGGGGGGGCCATTGCCCACACTTGCACTCGCTTTCGAGTCCCGTTCCTGATTCTGCGAGTGATCAGCGACCTGCCCAGAAAAGGCGAGAATGCGCCAGATTTTAAAACGTTTCTCACTCAGGCTTCGGCACTCTCAGCCGATCTTTGCGAATCACTTGTTAGACGACTCAGCACCCAGGATTCACTATGAAAAAAGAGACTCCCATACTTTCCGGCATCCGCGGCATCATCTGTGATATGGACGGCGTGATCTATCACGGCAATTCGTTGCTACCGGGCACCCCAGCGTTCATTGCCATGTTGCGGCAAACTGATATCCCCTTTCTCTTTCTCACCAATAGCAGCGAGCGCTCACCAAGAGAAATCAGCGAAAAACTCTTCCGACTCGGCGTTAACATTGAAGAGTCGCACTTCTATACCAGTGCGATGGCCACTGCCGCGTTTCTTGCCTCGCAATCACCGGGAGGTAGCGCCTATGTAATCGGTCAGCCCGGCCTGATCAATGCGCTGTACGATGCGGGTTTTTCAACGAATGACGTCAACCCAGATTATGTGGTCGTCGGTGAAACACCGATGTACACGTACGAAACCATCAAAAAATCCGTGTCTCTGGTTCGTAAAGGCGCCAAACTCATTGGCACCAATCCTGATTTAACGGGCCCTGCAGAAGACGGAATTATCCCCGCCTGCGGCGCATTGGTCGCCCCAATTGAACTTGCCACAGGGGTCAAGGCATACTTTGTTGGCAAGCCCAACCCCTTGATGATGCGCTCTGCACTCAATCTTCTCGGATGTCCTCGTGAGTCAGCGCTGATTGTCGGTGACCGGATGGACACTGACATCATTTCAGGCATTGAGGCTGGGATTGAAACGGTTCTGGTCCTCTCGGGTGTCACCCAGAGAGAAGATTTGCCGCGCTACGGGTATCAGCCTAAGCATATCCTCGAGCATGTCGGCATGCTCCCGGAGCTACTCGGGATAAATGCTCCTATGGAAGCACCTTGATCTTGATGTTGCGAAAAGAGACCCGATCGTTGTGATCTTGCAAAAGGATATGCCCTGAAGCCTGTTCACCCCAATTTGGGTAGCTCATAAATTTACTTTTCGCAACCGCATCGCGAAATGCAGAGGACCCGCGTGTAAAACTCAATACCTTTTCACCATTGAGCCAATGCGTGACCTGATTGTTTAAGCTCATAATCATCACGCTATTCCACTCACCCACCGGGTTTGCTTTGGCTCCAACTGCGGGCAACACGTCATAGAGTGACGCAACCTTACGATTCCCATCTAACCCTTTATTCGCATCTGAATGTTTGGGATCGAGAAGTTGGTACTCAAGCGCTGTTCCGCCATGAAGCGCTGGATCAAAGAAATACTTGATTCCGCTATTGGCGACATCTGTCAGACGAAACTCCAACTTCAAGATAAAATTAGCATAAGTTTCGCAAGTCACAATATCACCCGCTCCGCCCCCTGCCTTCTTTGGCAACACGGACAACACACCGTCGGCGATTTCCCATCCTGTTTTTGGAAAACTTTTTCCATTTCTGGCACGCCATCCATCACCCGTCCTCCCATTCCAGAGTAGCGTCCACCCCTCCTGACGTTCCTGATCTGTCAGCGTATTGAGCTTCTCCGCCTCACTACCCGCATGGGTATCCGCACCCCACACGAGCCCGAATGACATCATGACACAAACCAGACTCATCAAAATTCTCATTTTTCTCCTTTTTTGTTAGCCAAATACAAAGCGCTCTCCGGCCCTATCCTGACTGGAAACCTCCAGCCTAATATCCTCGCGCCCAGCAGATCGTAACACCCCGCGCATGGTATTGTACGCCAAAGTCTGCGTATTACACGCATCACTTAAATGCGCCAAAAAAAGGGCCTGCAACCGCTTCGTCAAGGCTGATTCAACCAAGTCAGCGGCATCTTCATTCGAAAGATGACCACTCCGCCCCGCAATGCGTGTTTTTAATGACCAAGGACGATTAGAAGCCATGAGCATATCATGATCGTGATTACTCTCAAGCACGGCCACATCGCACTCCGCCAGCTTCACTTTGACGAGGGGCGTCGCCTGTCCTAAGTCCGTCGCCACACACAGCCGCATTGAACCATCATCAATTACAAATCCAACCGGATCAGCCGCATCGTGTGTCACGGAAAAGGCCTCAATACGCAACCCACCCACTTCAAAAGTTGAAGCTGTTTCAAAAATTTGCCACGCACTTCCCATTGGATGGACCTCACGCTCAACACCGGTCGCGGTTCCTTCATTGGCGTAAAGCTGAACTGGGTATTTTCGACTGAAAACGCCAAGTCCCCGATAGTGATCAACATGGTCATGCGTTACCAGCACAGCATTCAGAGACTCCGGTGCGATTCCCACCGTAAGCAAGCGCTTCACCAGCTCCCGTGAGGACAAACCAGCATCGATCAGGAGAGACGTGCCCCCTCCTGACACATAGAGCGCATTGCCCTTGCTCCCGCTTGCTAAAACACAGAGTTCCATTATGGCATCCTAGGAAACACTTGCCGCTGCTTCAACATACTGTTGACGCTCAAAGCCTTTGCTATCTCTCAA
>CAZSUM010000149.1:0-7361 GCA_964610015.1 uncultured Lentisphaeraceae bacterium | reverse complement strand
TTGACGTTGCCCCAGTAGCCTTCCGGCTGTGGATGGACTTCCGGGTCACCATAAATCTCCGAAGTGGAGGTATGGAAAACGCGAGCTTTGGTTTTAAGTGCTAGATCCAGCACATTCATCATGCCGAGGAATGAGGTCTTGATGGTTTCAACCGGATTACGTTGGTAATGAATGGGCGACGCAGGACAGGCTAGATTGTAAATTTCATCGAACTGCCCCCAGAAAGGCTGCGTTACATCATGTAGAATGAAGGTAAAACGTGGATTGTCCATCAGGTCGTAAATGTTGGCCTTGGTCCCTGTAAAAAGATTATCCATTACAGTGACTTCCTGCCCAGAAGCAAGTAAACGACGCGCGAGATGAGATCCGATAAAGCCCGCTCCGCCAGTAATCAGTGATTTCTTGATCATGTCAACTCTCAGGGTTGTGTGCCTCGCCGCTAGGGATGCTCCCAAAACATTCAGAAACGCGATAAGACACAAATTGGGTTAATTATTGATTCAATGTTCATGCGAGTCAATGCGGTTCTCCCGTAAAAATTCACGCAGAGTATTATTGGTTACCTCATCGCGTGGGATCAACAGGGAAAGAGACGGCGTTTCTATTTTGTTGCAGAGGCCTCCTTCACCAGAATACGTGCAAACGCCGAAGGCGCAATTTCACAGGCGACGAATTGCGTAAGAGCGACACCCGCACGCTGGTTTTGTCGAATCGGCAAGCAGGATGTTGTACGCGGCGCGCTGATATCCGCAATCACCTGGTCCTGTATGTAGAAGGCGAAATGTCGGTTCAAGGCTGTCAGGTCAAAACAAAGGTGCGCAGGGGTAGGGCCGGGGTTGCAGATAAAGAGTTGTAGGCCCGGCAACGCGCTGCTCCAACCAGCCTCGATGTTCAGAGGCGTTTCGTTTAACTGAGGGGGGGCCGTTTTTATGATGAGATGGCGCACCAGCGGATAACGGTTGAGGAGTGTCAGAGTCCACCCCGCGCCGCTTAGCATCTGACGCGCGAAGAAACCGGCCTGCACAAGATCCTCCAAGGCGATCATGTGTCTGGGCTCTGGTGTCTGCGCGGTCTCCATCACACCGCAACACTGACCGAGCGCCTGATACCACGGTTGAAAATAATCGCGCTCATTGATTGAGGCTCCTTCAAGGCGTGTAAGCAGATGGGTGACATAGGTGTTGCGGATTGGCAGGTTGGTCGCAGGTTGTGTAGGGGTTGTTATCGTGATGGTTGAATCTTCCGCCCACATCGCTGCGGCCATACGGGCTGCAAGGTCAGTGTAGACACTGAGATTGGTGATCAACCCTCCTGTCGGGAAGAGTTGCCACTGCTTGATGGCCAGCGGTGTGGATATGCCGTGCCGCTCGCGTAAACGCGCAAGGGGATGGTCATCCGTGGCATTGCAGTAGGCAACCCAGTCAGCTGCAAGTTGAGGGGCTGTAATCGGGATGACCGCATCGGTTGCCCAAGGGACGTCTTGTGCAATGAAAACCGGAACTTGGATGATGAGCGGCGCGTGAATCAGATGAGCAAGGCGAGCGGCCTCGACGGTACCAAAGCCAAATCCACGTTCCATTCGTGAGGTCTGCGGGCCGACGGTGTTGTACCAGTTAAAAGGAGCATTCGTCTCTTGGACTGGCCAGTAGAGTGCCGGGAGCGCGGCCATTTCCAACGCATCCAACGCGATACGATCCCATGTTGTCTCTGCGTCTTCTGGCAGGAAGGAACACGTCGTCATCGTTAGTTCATCGTCAGGTTCCAGAAGTAGTGTCAACGTGTGTGGTCCGCTGCGGTCCGGTTTAAATGAAACCGACCGTGTGACGGTTTGGTCGCTCTTCGGAAGGGTCAACGTTCGAACCAGGGGCTCTTGTTCACGTTCATCAGCAGATTGGAGAGCGAGGGTGAGTCGGGTTCTTTTTTTTGACTGATTGCAGCTTATCTGGCATGTGAAAGAAAGATCCTGACGCAATGGTAGCAACGTCAGTGTTGGGCCTGCTGGGGCTTTGCCGTGATGACGGAAGGTATAACGCGTTTCTGTTCCGGCGGCATTTGTTATGATGGACGCGTACGCGAACGTGTTTGTAGCAACCCACGATGTCAGCGCATGTTCAAAAGCTTGCGATGTGAGTCGGTCTGCATGCAAAGCGCTGTTTTGGGGTATCCTAAATCCAGCGCAAGCACCTACCATGCAACTCTGTGGTGCAGCGAGTGTTGACCCCTCTGGCACAATGCGCACAAAGGGATCCGGTTTCGCATGTATTGGCGTGCTCGACAATAAAAGTCCGCAAAAAACGGTTAGTTGCATCAGGCCGACACGCGTCATGACGAAGGCTTTCCTGATCACCACTGTTCCGTATGTACAACCGCAGCGTTAAAACGAGTCCGCGCTTCAGGCTGTTCAGCTGGATAGCCAATGGAGATCGCAGCGATTGGAAGAATGGCTTCTGGGATACCAAAATACTGACGAATGCCGCTGACGCGATCTTCATTGGGATGTACGCCCAACCAGACGGCACCCAGCCCCAGCATGTTGGCAGCGAGAAGCAGGTTCTCAGTTGCCGCAACGCAGTCTTGTAGCAAGTAAGACAGTTCTTGGCGGTGGGCACACGCCTGTTCACCGCACACGACAATACACAGCGCGGCATCATTCAACATTTTACCGTGGGGCAACACTTCAGCAAGCGCTGCCAACGCTGCCCGGTCACGCACCACGAGGAAATGCCAAGGGTCTTGCGCCATGGCTGAAGGGGCTGCCATGGCGGCCTCTAGAAGTTCGCTCACGGTTGCATCTGGTACCGGTTTGTCCGTGAGATATTTCCGAATACTGCGACGACTGAATATGGAGTAAAGCTTGTCATTCATGTTTAAAAGTATAGCGCAATACCGAGGGGGTCGCAACTGTACAGCAGATGGGACTTAGCGACCGAATTTGCGGTTTAGTTCGCGGTACGAGGTGAAAATCATGGTGGGGCGCCCGCGTGGACAGGTGTACGGCATCTGCGTGGCAGCCAAATCAGATACCAGTTTTTCTGCTGCTTCAGGGGTGAGCGTTGCGGTGGTGCCTGCTGCCACACGGCAGGCTGTTCGCGCGACGAGCTCTTCTCGCCACTTCTCTGCGCCACGTCGTGCGCCGGCCTGCTCAAAATCGTGGATAATGTTGGTCAGCAATTCACGACAGGAAATTCCAGAGAGGACATCCGGCAACGATTCGACCAAAAAGTGGTCGACACCAAACACAACCACACCGAAGCCCATCTCTTGGAGCACACTTAAATACTTTTTTAAACGTGTTGCTTCAGGCGGCGCGAGTTGGACGGTTTCAGGTAGAAGTAATTGCTGTGAGACAATCGCTTCATTCCGCCATTCAGTCATGAGCCGTTCATACAAAACACGCTCACGTGCGGCAGCGGGGTCGAGGGTGACAAAGCCGCCATCCGTTTCCAGTAGTAGATAGCGTTCCGCAATTTGACCCAGTACGCGGACCCAGCGCCAAGGCGAACCATCTTCTGCGCCCCCAAAAAGCGGTAGGCCGCTGCCCGTCGGTGCGGGAGAGGCTGATGGCGGAAGGGAGGTGAGGGCAATGGCCGGGGAAACAGGCGAGAGCGGTGCGCAGGGGGGGGGCTCTGGAGTCGCTATGGGTTGTCCCGGATAGGGGAAGGTTTGAACAGGCACAGCCGCAGCTTCTGGCGCTAGCGATTTTAAGGAAACCGCAGGAGGAAGTTCCGTTCGGCACACCGGAGCATGTTGAGTGGGTGACCTTTTAACGCCTAGTGCAGCGCTGACCGCCGTGATCAAGGCTTCGCGTACATCGGCATTTTTCCGAAAACGGACTTCGCGTTTGGTGGGGTGAACATTGACATCCACTTCATCGGGAGGTAAGTCGACAAAGAGCACAACGATCGGTTTGCGGTCGCCTTCCAGTGGGGGGTAGGCTTCGCGCAAAGCATAGGCAATGATGGGTGCTGTGGCAGGTCGGTGGTTAATAAAGACGTACTGTTCACTACGGTCTCTGCGGGTAACACTCGGGATGCCTGCAAACCCTGAAACTGTCACGCCGTTGTGACGGCCAGAGACGGGGCGGAGCACAGAGCAGAACTCTGCGCCGAATAGATCTCTAAGTCGTTCTTCGCGTGTGGCACCAGGCGGTAAGCGTGTTACTTCGTGGCCATCGGCTGTCAGACTCAAGCCTATTTCAGGATGCGCGAGGGCATGTAGTGTGAAGACCGATCGGATGTGTGCTTGCTCGGTTTGATAAGCGCGCAGAAATTTGCGGCGTGCGGGTACGTTAAAGAAAAGATCACGTACTTCCACTGTAGTTCCCGGGGGGGCTCCCGCAACGCAGACATCCTGTAAGCTGCCACCAATGATAACCAGCTGTGTGCCCGCTTCGTCGCTGGCGCGGCGGGATTTCAGAATAAAGCGCGAGACAGAGGCGATGGACGGAAGCGCTTCGCCGCGGAAGCCGAGGGTATCGATGCGTTCAATGTCATCAACATCTCGAATCTTACTTGTGGCTTGTCTTTCAATACTGAGCAACGCGTCATCGCGGCCCATGCCGCTACCGTTGTCACGAACTTCAATGAGTTTACGTCCGCCTGCTGTAACCGTAATGTCAACACGTGTGGCTCCGGCATCGATTGCATTTTCGAGCAGTTCTTTAACCACCGAAGCTGGACGCTCCACGACTTCACCTGCCGCGATCTTGTTCGCGATATGAATGGGCAATAGGCGGATATGGCCGTCTTTAACCATGACAGGATTTCAGGTTGAGGCCTGCAACTGGCTGTTTACGGATCATGCTGGTTGGTCCGTGGGAAGGAGCTGCTCTTCACGTAGAGCTGTGATCAGTCGTGCCGAGAGCGCGGACTGATTAAGCGAATAAAGATGGATACCCGGAACACCGTTTTCAAGCAGTTCTCGGCACTGGTCAAAGGCAAAGCGAAAACCGGCTTCTGCTACATCTTCAGCCTGTGCGGCTTGATGTAGACGCGTCGGGATGGCGCACCCGGCAAGCGAAATGAAGCGTGTGATCTGTTTGGCAGAGGACATGGGCATAATCCCTGGCAGCAACGGGATGGTAACACCCGCTGCACGTGCTTTATCAACAAAGGCAAAATAAGCGGCATTGTCGAAAAAGAGCTGAGTCACGGCGAAATCGGCACCCTGTTCCTGCTTCAGGCGTAAAAAGGCAATATCTCTATCAGGTAAGCGCGGACTGTTCGGTGGATAGGATTCAGGGTGACCTTCTGGATAGGCTGCGCACCCGAGTTTGAAAGAGGGCCATTCCTTACGGATAAACCCAATCAGGTCGCTCGCATGGGAAAAACCCTCAGGGTGCGCGTTAAAGGTATTCTGTCCTTGTGGCGGGTCGCCGCGCAACGCCATAATTGCAGGAACATGCTTCTCCTGCAGTCGGTTCAATAGCGCGGCAAGTTCTGCCTGTGAGTGGCCAAGACAGGTGAGGTGCGCCATGGCCTGAATCTCAAGGTTGTTCTGCAACGAGCCGACCAGATCAACCGTATTCTCACGTGTGCTGCCACCTGCGCCATAAGTCACAGAGACAAAGTCTACATGTAGACGGGTGGTTTCCGCAATGGTGGAATAAAGCCGTGCCCATCCATCCGGTGTCTTGGGTGGAAAGAACTCCAGAGAAATGGTTTGTTCACCACGCAATAATTTGTCAAAAAAACGCATAAGGAGATCCTGAAAAACGCCCTTTAGTATACGGACTAGACAACGCCTTGCCAAGTCAGGTTTTGACTGTTGTTTGGGGCCGCCATCTGCTTAAATAATCACTCATGAAATCTTTTATCCATGATGACTTTCTGTTGCAGAGTGAGGCTGCCCGCGAGCTTTACCATACCTATGCGGCGACTCAGCCGATTATTGACTATCATTGCCACCTGCCGCCAGCGGAGGTTGCCAACGATAAACGTTGGGAAAACCTCGCCCAGGTTTGGTTGGGAGGTGATCACTATAAATGGCGAGCATTACGCTCGAATGGGATTGACGAACGATTGATCACGGGTGATGCAACTGACCGGGAGAAGTTTCAACGGTTTGCTGAGACCATGCCCTATCTGTTACGCAATCCTCTTTTTGACTGGTCGCAATTGGAACTGGCGCGTTATTTCGGGATCTTTGAGTTGTTGACCCCTTCTACGGCTGAGCAGATCTGGCAAAAAACAGCAACACAGTTGGCGCAACCGGGCTTTAACGCCCGTGGCTTTATGACCCGCAGTAACGTACGGCTTGTCTGCACGACCGACGATCCCTGCGATACGCTTGAACATCACGCTTCAGTCAAGGCTTCGGGATTTGCGGTCCAAATGTTACCCACTTGGCGACCTGATAAAGCGCTGGCGATTGAACACCCCAAAGTTTGGAATGGCTGGCTTGATCGATTGGCGGCTGTTGCGGGGATGCCAGTGATCACGTGGGACGACTTGCTCCAGGCGTTACAGCAACGGCATGACTTTTTTGCGAGTCACGGGTGTCGGCTTTCAGACTATGGGGTGTCGGCTGTTCAGGCTGAAGCATATACCGAAGGAGAGATCGGTGAAATCTTTCGGCGTGTACGGCAGGGCGGACAGGCGACTGTCGAGGAAGTGGCGCGGTTTCACTCAGCGCTCCTTTTTGAGGCATTGTCTATGGATGCGCGTGCCGATTGGAGTGTTCAGATTCACTATGGCGCGATGCGAAATAACAATACGCGAATGTTTCAAAAACTCGGTCCGGATTCGGGATTCGATAGTATCGGCGACTGGAACGTTGCTTACGCGCTGTCACGGCTTCTTGACCGATTAGAGCAGGCTGATGTGTTGCCGCGTGTGGTGATCTATACTCTCAACCCACGGGATAATGAGATGATCGCCACCCTGATTGGTAATTTCCAGCGTGGTCCTGAAGCCGGACGCATGCAGTTTGGTAGCGGTTGGTGGTTTAATGATCAACGTGATGGCATGTTGCGCCAAATCGAAGCGCTTTCGCAACTGGGATTGTTAAGTCGTTTTGTGGGGATGCTGACGGATAGTCGCTCGTTCCTCAGTTATACGCGCCATGAGTACTTCCGACGTATTTTGTGCAATGTTCTCGGGAGCGATATCACTGCGGGACGCATCCCCAATGATCTTGTTTGGACCGGGTCGATTGTTCAGGATATCTGCTACCGCAATGCTGTACGCTACTTTGGCTTTCAAGTCTGAGCGTTGAGGGTTTCTCTGAATCCCGACTTGTTTATTGGGAGTCAGAAGGCTATGATTTGAGGCTTTTTACGCCCTTATGCAATGAGCAAAGCGAGACCCCTATGAGAATTCTATCCGGTATCCAACCCTCAGGAAAACTTCATCTCGGAAACT
>CAZSUM010000148.1:0-7375 GCA_964610015.1 uncultured Lentisphaeraceae bacterium | reverse complement strand
GTGCGCGCATCCTATCTAGGTGGTATTCCGCTAACAACGGAACAGACCATCTTTGATAGTCCATCTTGGTACTACCCCGTGGATCTCAACGTGACGTATGCCAGTCAGGGGTGGTCCCCCTATGTCATCATCTATGGTGTACCCCTTAACACCGTGTGGATCAACGAAGTGAATGCCATAGACTACCAAGAAGTAAACAGCGTGAGAACGCTAGGCGTCTGGGACAATCCTTATATCGAAATTGCGGTACCCGAAGGCGTCGATCTGGCTGGTTGGCAAGTTGAACTCGAATCAGCATGGGGTAATGAAACGATTACCTTACCCTCAGGTCTACCCGCACAAACTGCCGTTACCAACGGATACGCCTTCTTTGTGATCGGCGAATCCTATATGCCAGATCCAGTCCCCCCTGCGTTGCCAAAATTGGATTATGCCTACCCTGGCTTCTACTGGTTCATTCCTTCAATCTACGCTGGCGGAATCCGCTTGCGCCGCCCCATGGGCATGTACGAACATGTGATCGCTTACGATGACCGATCTCAGGGAAGCGGATCGGATTACAATGGAGAAATCTGGGCCGCATCAGACCCGGAAAAACAGTTTGTCTACGTTGGCCAGGAATCATACGGAGGCTCTTTAAATGTCACCAATGGGCACGGAGAAACTAAAGCTGATTGGTTTTTCCCACTCACATGGACACCTGGACAGCCCAATATCGGCCAACAAATTTCGTTCCCTGACCTTGGCATATCAAATCTTTGGGTCGTATCAACGCTGAATAGTCTCAATGGACAACAAAACAGCCTACGCTCACAGTACAATGCCTTCCGCGTTCGCGCTGGATCCAGCACCAATATCTTCTATGAGGCAGATAATTGGTATCGAATCCGTTCGGTGAAAGTTAACCAGATTGAGCAAATTACAGAGAATGACGGTGTTCAGAATTTTAATCTGGCCTTAACCAATATCGCTTCGGCACTGGGAATCACGGCTGAGTTTAGCTTGCGACAGGACATTGCGGATCTAGATTTGAGCGAAGATATGTTGGACTGGCTGATGAACTGGGGAGACAATCCTCTGGTTTCCAGCTATTTCTACGGAAACGGACGCGAAATGACGCTCAGTGAACTTTACTGGCTCAATGCCGATCCAACGCAATCGAACAGAGTTGACGGCACGATTGTCCGATTCACAAAAGATAGCGCAACGAACTTCTATATAACCGTCTCGCTCGCCTTGAACGGTGAGACTGTTCCCCAACTGCGAAGTGAAGCCGTGATGAAGCTCAAGATGGCGCCATCGCTGACCTTCCCAACATGGCACATCGCTGGACAGTATGTTTTAACGCCTGATTCCTTCGACTCCAACCAAACCAGCCGGATATTCCTGCCCAATCCCTACCTTTACGATACCCCCTCTTGGGATCCAACTCGCGTTTTCTTCTACTGGGTCATCGAGGAACAACATCCCAATGCCAGCATCCAGCCGTTGGTTAATACGCCGGAATAAATAATCCGAAATCGGCCTGGTAGGCGTGTCAGCTTACAACACGCCATGCCGATACCAGCGAACGAGTAGCCCTAACAAAAAGAGGCCGATAATCACCAACAGGGCCTGTTTCTCCTTGCTGGTCAACGGAAGAGGTTGCTTACTCAAGTTAGTCTTCTTTACATAAGCTCTCTTGAGTGCTGGCTTTTTGCGCATAACATAAAAAAGATCTTGTAAAAGACCGCTGTGTCTTTGTTATTTCTTAAAAACCTCTTTTTTCATCACCTGCCAAGGAAGACCATGCTGATTGAGTGCTTCCATAAAGGGATCTGGATCAAACTGTTCCATGTTAAAGACCCCTTTACCTGACCATTGTTCCGTCAACATCATTTTAGCGCCAATCATTGCTGGAACACCTGTTGTATAAGAGATCGCTTGCGATTGGACCTCACGGTAACACGCTTCATGGTCACAGATGTTGTACACATAAACTGTTTTTTTACGCCCATTGGCGTCTCGACCTCGAACTTGACAACCAATACATGTTTTTCCTTTTGTCAACGGGCCCAAAGAGGCTGGATCAGGCAAAAGCGCTTTCAAGAATTTCAGAGGCACAATATCCACACC
This sequence comes from uncultured Lentisphaeraceae bacterium, assembly GCA_964610015.1. GTDB lineage: Bacteria > Verrucomicrobiota > Kiritimatiellia > RFP12 > UBA1067 > CAZSUM01. The sequence goes on along the minus strand of CAZSUM010000148.1, from coordinate 5,260 downwards.
GTTGAAGCGGACCGGATCAATCCGCGTCATGCCCACATTTCCCAGCACTTCAAGATGCTTAAGATAGTTATCTGAAAAACTCATCCAAAACCGCGCACGTTTAAGCCCCTTGATATGCTTACCGAGCGACTCCAACTCTTCGTGATACATCAAATAGACTTGCATCTCCCCCAGGTCTTCAGGGAGTGTGAACGCCCGTTTGACCGAAAGAGGATCGGTTTCGGCCCACTTACCCTCTTGCCAGTAACGACCCTTGGCGGTTACCTCGCGGATATTTATTTCTGGATTAAAATTGGTTGCAAAGGGTTGCCCATGATTCCCAGCATTGCAATCAATGATGTCAATTTCATCGATTTGCGGGACCAGATGTTTTTGGATGTATGTACAAAAGACACTGGTCACCCCGGGATCAAAGCCCGACCCCAATAACGCCATCAGCCCAGCACGCTTAAAACGGTTGTGATACGCCCATTGCCATTTGTACTCGAATTTAGCCGTTTCCAATGGCTCATAGTTCGCGGTATCAAGATAGTTGACGCCAGCTTCCAAACAAGCCTCCATTAGATGTAAATCTTGATATGGCAACGCGACATTGATCACAAGTTGTGGACGATGCTTTTTCAGCAGCGCAACGGTTTGCGACACATTGTCGGCATCGACTCGCGCAGTCTTCACCTTACACGGCAACTGCTTTGCCAACACATCACACTTGGCCTTTGTACGGGACGCAATGACAATCTCGGAAAAAACCTCTGGAACTTGGGCACACTTGTGCGCCACAACAGACCCCACGCCTCCTGCACCAATGAGCATGACTTTTGACATAAAAAAATTCTCCTGTTACGATTGTTCAAAATACGTATAGCCACGCAGTCCATTTTCATAGGCAGCTAAAATCACACGTCGCTCAGCCGGTGTGATCCGACGTGCCTTGACCGCATCCTCTGCCAGCGTTCGGAATTGTTCCATCAACCGTTCAGGCCGATACTCAACATAGCTGAGAACATCACCAACTGAATCCCCTGCCAACTCCTGAACATACTCAATGTCACCATCCTCATCCACCTGCACACTGACGACATTGGTGTCGCCAAACAAATTGTGAAGATCGCCCAGCGTTTCTTGGTAGGCGCCGACCAGAAAAGCCGCCAGCATATAGGGCTCACCCTTAATAAGCGAGTGTACCGGCAAGACCGATCGAACATCGTGCTGATCAATAAACTTATCGATCCGACCATCACAATCGCAGGTGATATCAGAGAGACAAGCCATACGTGTTGGTTTTTCGGTCAGTCGGTGAATCGGCATAATTGGAAAAAGCTGGTCAATTGCCCAAGCATCTGGCAAGGACTGAAAAACGCTCACATTGCAGTAGTAAACATCAGCCAGCAACGCATCCAGACCGAGCAGATCCTTGGGTACGGATTTGAGACTCGGCAATAACTCGCGAATATGCGTAAGAATATACCAAAAAAGCCAATCAGCAGCCGCATGCTGACGCAACGTAATATCGCCATGCTTGAACGCCTTCTGGATCTCCTCTCGATAGTAGAGCGCGTCGTTGAAAGACTCCTGCAAGTTTTTGAGACTGAGCGTTCGTGAAACACACATCATGTTCTCAAGCGATTCCGGACGTGGCTCTGGAATATTTTCCGGCGCTTCCTTTTCCTCAAAAATCGCAGCATTTAAGACATTGAGGACCAATACGGAATAATAGCCAATTAAAGCACGCCCCGACTCACTGACCACCGTGGGATGTGAGATCTCAGCCTCATTGCAGGCGGTCATGATTCCCTCGATCACATCCGCACAATACTCGGCGGTTTCATAGTTGGCACTACTCGCAAAATTGGTGTGAGATCCGTCATAATCAATCGCGAGTCCACCGCCAATATCAAAGATGCCCATGCGAGCACCCTCTTTGACCAGCCCAACATAAAATCGTGAAGCCTCTTTGACGCTGTCGCGGATCTCACGAATATTCGGAACCTGCGAACCCAGATGATAATGAAGCAATTCTAGGCAATCCAACATCTTGGCCTCGCGCAAAGTATCGACAGTATCAATCACCTGCGATGGGGTTAACCCGAATACACTGCGCTCACCCCCTGACTCAGACCACTTTCCCCCTACCCGACTTGAGAGTTTAACCCGGATGCCGATCCGCGGACGAATATCAAGCATCTGGGCGCGCTCAAGCAAAAGGGGCAGTTCATCCATTGTCTCAAGCACCAAGATCGTCTGCAACCTCATCTTCAAAGAAGAGAGCGCTAAATCAATGAACTCCGCGTCTTTGTAGCCATTACAAATCAAAAAAGCATCTGGATCTCGCATATAAGCCAACGCCGCAATCAACTCTGCCTTGGAACCCGCTTCAAGACCATGATGATACGGGGCACCAAAGGTCACCACATCATGAACCGCCTGCTGCTGCTGATTGACTTTGATGGGGAAGACACCACGATACACCCCTTGATAGGAATAGTCTTCAATCGCTTTTTTGAACGATTCATTAATCAAACGAATGCGGTCGCCTAACAGATCGCTGAACCGCAATAATAAAGGTAGCCCCATCCCACGATCATGCAACCCCTCAACAATCTCACTAAGTTTGACACTGACCTTTCCACCCGTATTTTTCAGATTGACGGCCATATGACCATCCTCTGTAATCGAAAAATAACCTTGGCCCCACGCATTGACGCCATAAAGTTCAGAACTCTTGATACTGCTCCAGCCATTCAACGCATCGATCAGTTTTTTCGGCATTTCAGGTGTTTCCTCCTGCATCCATCCGGTGAACGTTCAGATCCAATAGCGTTCGTCCCGGTTAACGCGCTGAATCCGTGCAACAACACAGCCGAAACATGCCAAACCCCGGCTAAAAGTGCAACAGCAAACAACTTTCCTTTTCGGACTGTGTCACACGCGAGCGTGTGTTAATGCTGCATTATCGTGCGTGATAAACTAACAGCACGAGGCTCACTTTTGTATATCCGCAGTTACACCTAACCGAAGATACGGGAGTACAGCCTCAGCGTTTGAATCGTAGTTGAAGACCGTAAAGCCAGAGAGCCCCAGCTCTCGTACGATCTCAATCTGTTCTGCGAGTTTGACTGCATTACGCGAATCTTTCCAGCATGAGAGACCAATCCCTGGATAGAGCCGAGCCTTACCCACAAACGTTTTCTGCAAGCTAACAACCTCACGAAACGACAGATTGGAGTCTAAATAATCCATGGGACAAACAAAATCCAACCATCCTTGTTCGCACCACATTTTCCAATCTTGCCCCACAGTATCGCGATCAACAGTCCAATTACGAAAAACCGCTGCTGAGATCTCAATCTCAGGTCTGATTTTACGCGACGCCAACGCGACACGTTGTACCACTGTATCGATATTCGCTCGACGAAAGTTGAGCCAAGCTACACGTACCGCTTCATCCTGAAGTGTATCTTCCGGCCAATGTGCCACAGCATGCCCCAGCTTGGCTTCAAACCGTGCTCGACAGCCATCGCAGAAACAAGACTGGGTGCCGGGATACCGGATATAGTCGAAGTGCACACCATCAACCGCATAGGTGCGCACAATCTCAAGCATTGACGCAACCTCCATCTCCTGATTCGCCGGATGCGAGGGACAAAGCCAACCTTCACTAAGCGTCCCGTCGTAACATTTTTGCACACGCCCCTCTTGCATCATTTGATCAACAAACGCCTTGGGTGCTCTGCTTGACATATTCCAGTTGACCTTCCAAATATGACACGCAACCCCATACTTACGACACGCAGCGAGACACTGCGCAATCTGATCGCCTTTTTCTTTTTCTTCTTTGTACTGAGGCAACACGTGCGATGGATAATACGCCAGCCCACCCCACAGCATGTTTGGCAAGATTGCCGTGAAGCCGTTCTCCTTGAGAATACGGATTGAGTCGTCCCAATTCTTACCACGCAGACCAAAAGCACTGTGACACCAAAAAGCACGATGCTCTCCTTCTTGCGGCTTTTGTGTTAGAAACCAAGCGCGTAACGCCGACTCAGTCGCATGCTCGCTCGCGACAATGCTCTTGTACCAGACGCCTTCCTGAAACAGAGCGATCGCATTAGCTCGCATTTTCTTGGCTAGATCAAAAGCCTGCTGTGCAACCGAGGAAGGCTGGGCAGCATGAAAGGCGACATCAAACGCATCAAAATCAACAGACTCTCCAATCACCCGTTATTGACCGCATCAACTCCTGTGCATCTGTTGTATTGGGTTCAAGCCAGACGTGCCCAATAAAGGCCCCCGTCAAAGTCAAAGTAACCGCGGGATACTCGGTGTCCTGTCCTGTACTGTCGCGCCAAACCGCAATCACACGTGCTGGCCTATCGGGCAGGGGTGCCACCAGCAGAGTACACCAGGATGCCTGAGGAGAGAACGTAGGCTGTGCCGCAAGGCCTTGCTCTGTTCGCGTAAACCCCTTGAAATTCTCTGTTTTTGTTTTGATGAAATCCGTGCTTTTCAAACCAAGCAATCTTCCAACCTCTTCCGGAAGCGCATAGCAAACCAGCATTTTCCCGCCACGCGCGACAAAACCCTTGATCTGCTCGACCGCCTTTTCTGGTACGCTAGAATTATAGGGCAGGATAACCAGTTGAATCCCCTCAAACAACTCAGGAGCTAAATCATTATCGCCGATTTGAATGGATTCAATCCCTAGATGATCAAGGGTTTTTGAAACCGTATCCGCATAGGTGAGATAGGCGGTTCCATCCCCCCCTTTTGCCTTAATGTTTGAATCCGCGCGAACCACCAGTACATTCGGCTTTCCTCCAGCCCATCCCACATTTGCAAGGGCGCAAACAGTATCTAGATCTTTGTTACGCCAGCCAGACAAACGAAAGGTGTCGATCACGCCCCATCCACTCACTGTTCCTTCTATCCGTGTGCTCGTCTTATCAATGACGATCCGCTGCCAAACTCCCACACGGTCTGGAGAGAAGGTGGCATGATACCATCCCTCTCCACTTCGAAAGTATAGGCTAAACGTAGAAAAAGGCTTGGCCTCACGACAATAAAAGTCGAACTGAATACCCCGGCTTTGACGTAAATCCGCATTGATCTTCATGTCCCAACTCACGCGCTCACTACGTGTTGTCGAAAAATTGACCGGCAGACGTGCATACCCGGCTTTGTCCCAATCAGCTGACAACGTCCCAAGCATCGGCTTCATTATTTTTCCCAAAGCAGCCGTGCTATCAACAGCCTGCCATTC
>CAZSUM010000147.1:0-7408 GCA_964610015.1 uncultured Lentisphaeraceae bacterium | reverse complement strand
TCTGGGGTGATGTCTTTTGTCAGATTACAACGCCCGTTCCCGCACATCAGCAACTTACGACCGGGTTTATGTTTCCGTTCAAGGATCAATGCACCGAGATTGCGTTCACCTGCGAGACATCCGGCGAACAATCCAGCTGCCCCACCTCCGACAATCAGTAACGGAACGGGATGGGGAGCAAGGGCGTCAAACTTTTGTGAAGAATTCAAGGTGTGGCTGTCTCCAACGCAGAGGGCATGGCAAAGAGGCTGAAGTCACTGATACAGGGGCAGGCCGCTGCCGAAGTAATCCGAAGGCGGACACGGTCGCTTTGGACTTTTTTGCCACGGAGTAGGCGACAGGCGCCGATGCTCTGACCGCTTGCAAAAGAGGCCCAGGTTTTGTCTTGCCAAATCTCGACGACAAATCCATCGACGCGTTGGCCGAGTTGGATGTTTTCACGCAATCGCACCACATCGAATTCAGCAACCTTGGGCAACGTCAGGGTCAGGGTGGCGTTGGTCACGTTGTCGTCTGTTGCCCAGTAAGTATAGCGATTGCCATCGATAGCATTCGCGGCTGCATAGGGGTTTTCTTTTTCAGGCTCAGGCTGCCATTCACGGATATTGCTGGCCTCGACCACGGACTGATTCGCGAAGTTGACAGCGAACAGCGTACGCAACAGGTTGCCGAATGCGTCGAGCGCGCGAACATCAGCATCGCAGACGCGTCCATTACGGTCTGGCGCGACCCCCAAGTTCATGCAACCCCCTTTGCCCACACTGTGGAAGTAGATTTCCATGAGTTTCTGCGGTGTGCGTACGGTAGCATCCTCATCTGGGTGCCAGAACCAGCCTTTTCGCAGGGGGACATCACACTCAGCCGGAATCCAAGCTTTGCCATCACGATGACCTGCTGGAGCTTCCATGTGATTCATAGAATCGCCATTGGCGGGGCGTTGAGGATCGGTTTTTCCTTTTGGAGTGAACGTGGCCCACGATTCTTCTGCGGCATAGCCTTTTTCATTGCCAACCCAGCGACAGTCAGGGCCGATATCGCCAAAGATACAGGCCATGGGTTGCAACGCTCGCACGATGCCCCAAGTCTGTGGCCAATCATAATAGGTAAACCGATCGATTCCGCGCTTCTCGCGGGCACCTCCATAGTAGCCATCGCCGCCATTGGCCCCGTCGAACCAGACCTCAAAGAGCGTGCCATAACGGGAGAGCAGTTCGCGTAGTTGTGTGTGATAGATGGTGAGGTAGGCTGGGGTTCCGTATGCGGCACTGTTGCGGTCCCACGGTGAACAGTAGACCCCGAATTTCAGTTTGTGCTTTTTGGCAGCATCAGCATATTCGCGTACGAGGTCACCTTTGCCGCCACGCCACGGCGATTTTGAAATGTTGTGCGTGGTTGAGGCCGTTGGCCAGAGACAGAATCCGTCATGGTGTTTGGCGACCAGAATAACCCCGTTCATGCCTCCGCGTTTCAGTGCTTGGATGACCTGATTGGCATCAAGGCCTTGAGGGTTGAAAAGCGCGGGGTCTTCCTCTCCATAGCCCCACTCACGATCCGTATACGTGTTGAGACTGTAGTGAATCAGGGAAAAGGTTTCAGTTTCATGCCAGCGTAACTGGCGTTCTGAGGGAAGGGCTCCGTAGGGTTGCGGAAGGGCGGCGAACAAGGTGTAGGCAACGCAAAGAATGAGGACCATTATTGAAACAACTCGTATTTTCATTTCCTGTCTCCTTAATTTTTAATATTGATCATATCGGTTGCAGGTGCGTTGAGCAAGTGATAAGCACACAAACGACCCACAGAATAAAAAATCAAGGTTCAGCATTCTGATGTTTGCGCTGGCGTGGGAAATGCGGTATAGTTTACCCGCAATCGTGCACTGGCGCTTGTCTGCCTGACAGGTGAAACAGAGTCGTTTTTAAAAGTGATGCGAGGTTATACATGAAAAAAGTGATGTCCGGTGTCGTTCTAGCCTGCCTTGTCGTTTTGGGGGCGCAGGCCGCCGAAAAGGTCAGTTGGCCGGTTTGGTTTGCTTTTAATGATACAGAGAATATCGACGTGGTGGGACTGCGTTTGAATCTTCCTGCGGGGCAGTGTGAGCAGGTTAGCGGATTGGATATTGGGTTTATTGGTCGCTCCCAGTATTTCAACGGAATACAGATTAATCTTTTGCGTAACAGCGTGACGGATGCGCTGGCTGGCTGGCAGATTGGTTGCTACAACTCAGCAGGACTTGACAATATGTTCGGGTTGCAGACCGGTTTGTGGAATGAGTCGCGTTCGATGTACGGATTGCAAGTTGGCCTCGTGAACTTGTCGGACTATGCCGAGGGATTTCAGGTTGGAATCGTGAACCGAGTGGAAGGACTTCATGGATATCAGATCGGGTTGATCAATATCATCCGTGACAGTCAGGTTCCGTTCTGCCCGATTGTCAATATCGGGTTTTAATCCGATAGGATAGGTCTATTTATCAGACGCAAGGAACGGCTTTAAGCGCGTTCTTTGCGTTTTTGTCTATCAGGAGGTTCTTATGTTAATTAAAGCGTTTGCTGCTGTCAGGCCTTTGCCTGAACGTGCCGCTGCTGTGGCTGCGGTTCCGTATGATGTGGTCGATACGGATGAGGCGCGTGACCTCGCCGCCAACAATCCAGATAGTTTTCTGCATGTTTCACGGCCAGAGATCGATCTGCCTGAAACAGTGGATATTCATGATGATGCGGTGTATGCGCAAGGAGCGCACGCTTTTGCTGAGTTACAAGCCCGTGGTGTGCTTTTGCGTGAGAACACGCCCTGTCTCTATATTTACCGTCAGGTGATGGGCACACACAGTCAGAGTGGGGTTGTGGCCTGCTGTCATATTGAAGATTATGCAAAAGATATCATCCGTAAACACGAGAAAACTCGTAAAGATAAAGAGGATGATCGGACACGCCATTGTTTGGAACTGAACGCGAATTCCGGACCGGTTTTTTTAACATATCGTGAGACTGAAACACTGGATACTCGAATGGCGGAGGTCCAGAAACAAGATCCGCTCTATGATTTTACAGCATCGGATGGTGTCCGGCATACGGTCTGGCGCGTGGCTCATGAGACTGCTGTTTGGGAGGAAGCTTTTCGTTCTGTGCCGTTGGCGTATGTGGCTGATGGGCACCATCGTGCGGCCGCAGCCTATCGTTCAGGACAGCAGCGTCGCAAGGCTAACCCCGCGCATACCGGCAATGAAGAGTACCTGTGGTTTCTAGCCGTACTTTTCCCTGCAAACCAGTTACGCATTCTGCCTTACAACCGTTGCGTCACAGATCTTAATGGCGTGTCGGCAGAGGCGTTTCTCGAAAAGGTTCAGAAGATCTTTCAAGTCAACCCCGCAACAGATGGTCTGCCGTGTGGTGCGCGTGAAGTGCGCATGTATTTGGCGGGCTCTTGGTATGCCTTGACATGGCCGGAATTTGAGGCAGATCCGGTGGGACTGCTGGATGTGAGTGTCTTGCAGGATCGGCTGTTGGCTCCTGAACTGAATATTGATGATCCACGGACGAATACGCGCATCGCATTCATTGGGGGTATTCGGGGAACGGATGAACTGGTTAAGCGAGTCGATTCAGGTCGTGATGCCGTGGCCTTTTCCATGTATCCAGTCACGGTGTCACAGATGATGGATATCGCGGATGCGGGGCAAATCATGCCCCCCAAGAGCACTTGGTTTGAACCTAAATTACGTTCAGGCCTGTTGGTTCACACGCTCGATTAATCCAGCGGTTAGAGTGCTACGCGGCGCCTGCCCTGCACAGCGGGGCGGCGTAGCTTAGGTGCGACTGGCGCAGCTCCACGTTCATGTCGCACCGCTGCCTCTTGCTCGACGATGACCTGAAAAACCCGGTAATACGCAGTCAGTCCACGGGCAGAGCGCAAAACCGGTGGTGGATAGTGTTCACCGGTATAGGCTTTGCCGCTTTCATTTCCAAGTTCCTGATAGCGGTGCCATCCGTTAGGGTCTTCGGCTTCTAGAATCTCAAGCACATCTTCGCGCTCGAGTTTAGTCCGCGCTTGCTGGAGGCCCAGGAGTTCATAACTGATCCGCACGGCAACGTTGTTTAAAAACGCGACGGTAATAATCCAGTCACCGTGCTGATAGATCATGTTCAACGTATTCTTAAGAATCATCTGATCTGGATCTTCGATCTCCTGACCCACGCCGTAACGCGCCCCACTCTGCTCGATGCTTTCGCCTAGACGGGCTTGCACGGAGAGCAAAGGCAAAATAGCCAGCAAGAACAAACTTAACGTCTTTGTTTGCATACACGTTATCTTAGCATGGCCTCGGGAAAAACGCACCCCCAGACAGCGAATTTTTTAGAAACGGGCGATCACTTCCCATCTGAGAAAGTAAGCGAGCTTATCCGAGACATAGTAATCCCCTGGATCAAGCACTTCAGCGGTTAGGTGTCCGGAGAGCGAGCCGCGTTTGCCGAAGAGGTTGCGCGCCAGTGGAAAGTCATAGCGTACGACACCTAGCCATCCCAGAAGGTCTCCGTTCCCACCGCCGAGATCATCCTCTACGGCTACATACATGGGACCGACACTTGCCCGTACCTTATGACCAGGTGCAAACCCAACGCCTGTTTCTAGGCTTGGATAGAGCAGGTTTGACCAGTAGCCCGCGCCATACATAAAACTGTAGACGTACATCTCGCTGAATAAGGGCCAGCGTGCCCAGAGTGGATCCCAAGCGGTGTCGTTATCGCTAGGATCATCACGGTCTTTGTCTCCAGAGAGATAGAAGAGCGACCCTGTGAAAAAGGGTTTGGCTTGTGCATCACAAACCGGTTTATAGGTGAGTCCTGCGTATCCCATATAGCCGGCGGTTGAGGCACCCCCATCTTTCTCGCCGGCCTGAACAGCCCCCTCTAACTCTGCCGAGAGGGTTTCGCTCAGTTGGGGGATCACACGCATCCCCCACGTATGTGTATTGCGTCCAGGAAGACGACGGCCACCACTCAAATGGGCTTTTGTTTCACGTTTGTACAGATAGTAGAGTTCAAAAGGAAACTCCGCGAACTCTTGGGATTTAAAGTAGAGGCCGCCCCCGTATTCGTCCATATCTGTGCTGGCAGGGTTGATGGAGGTTAACGGACGTTCTTTGTATTCCGAACCATCCGTGCGGGTGGGGTGCCCCCAACTCAATTCGGTTGACGCAGAGTTATAGATTGCCAACACATCAAGTGTGTTTTTTTCATCAAAGATCACCGTTGCTTTGATTGCGTCCATGAAGATCGTACGAGACCCATCGAAAGGGGTGCCATCACAGAGCACGCGCCCAGCACCATAGTCTGGTCCGCCCGCACCATAAAAATCTTGTCGTCCGATCCGCAAATTCAAACGCCCACCAAAAAGCTTGTAGAGATCAAGATACAGATTATCGAGCAGGACTTCGTCTGGAGTTTGATAATTACGGCTATCACGTGGATTGAAATATTCACGGAATTCATCAGTAAACCGTAGGTAGAACTTGAAATCCTCGTTCTTTACCTGACCCCACACGCGAGGACGAAGACGCAGATAATTGTCATTCTTAGCGGTAACACCCTCTCCTTGCGCATTGATGCGTTTGGGGAGGTTATCGCTGATTTCTTGCCGGATGCGAAAATCTCCGCCAGCATCCCAATCTAAGTTTTGAGCATTCGGCTTGGGTTGAATCGTCAGATCTTCGTTGGCAACCCCTGACCATGCCATTCCCACGCAGACCACAAATAGCAGAATTTTCATAATGTTCCCTTGTTTGCTCTGAATGAACGCTCATAAAAAGATCAATGTTACTACAGATAGCAACACTTGTACAGAATTCGAGATGGATCGTCTAGCCAGATTTTATTGTATGACGGTTTTTTTAGCATGCGGCATGCGCAAGCCGCGATGAGTTTGATACACTACTCACATGACAAATCTCTTTTTATGGCTGGGGGGTATGTTGGCTGGCTATCTTCTGGGTTCTTTGCCCTTTGGCTTCTTGTTGTCAAAAATGCGAGGTATTGATATTCGCTCTGTGGGGAGTTGCAACATTGGGGCCACCAATGTTTTTCGATCTGTCAGCAAACCCCTAGGTATCCTGACCTTTTTTCTCGATTTCTTAAAGGGGCTCTGTGGCGTGATGGTGATCCCCGCTCTGATGGTGGCGCTCTTGGGTGTGGCCATGCCGGGTAAGGGGTTTGCGTTGGTGTGTGGTGTCGCGGCTGTGGCGGGACATAATTGGAGCTGTTTTCTTGGGTTTAAAGGTGGTAAAGGGGTTGCGACCAGTGCCGGGCTTTTGATGGGATTGACCCCGCAGGGTGTTGGATTGGCCTTTATGGTTTGGTTGGTCATGTTTCTCACGACCCGCTATGTGTCGGTGGCCTCTATTCTGGCTTCCATGACGTTAGGGGTGGTGGTTTGGTGGCCTTTGCGACTTGAGGTGCATGGGTTCTGGTTTCCCTTCACACTGAGTTCGCTTGCCGCTTTGGTGGTATGGAAGCATCGAGCGAACATGGTGCGGTTGTATCAGGGATGTGAATCGCGGTTTACGTTTCGTAGAGGGTAAACGGCGGAGTATAAAAAAGTGTCTAACGGAGATGTGGGATGAGGATCACGGTAATTGGTGATGGTGGATGGGGTACGGCGGTGGCTCTGTTATTGGATGGGTATGGCCATCAGGTGACACTTTGGGGCCCGTTTCCCGACTATCTTGCGGAGGTACGCGAGAAACGGGAAAATGTCCGCTTTCTCCCTGGGATCTCGCTACCAGAGAGTTTGTGCTGGGAGACGGATGCTGCTACTGCGGTCGCTGGCGCTGAGGTCGTTATTTTAGCCTCGCCGTCGAAATACTTAGCGGGTGTTTGCGAACAATTTAAGGGACTGATTACTGCGCAGATGCTAACGATCAGTCTAACGAAAGGATTGTGCGAAACAACCCACTGTCGTATGAGTCAACGTGCAAGAGAAATTCTTGGAATCGAGTCGGTGGTGGTGCTCTCTGGTCCCAGTCATGCTGAGGAGGTTGCCCGTAAGATCCCGACAGCGGTGGTGGCTGCGGCTGAGGATGAATCGCTCGCTAACCGGGTTCAGGAGCTTTTCAGTGGACCTGCTTTTCGCGTTTATACGTGCACGGATCCACTGGGTGTGGAGATTGGTGGTGCCGTTAAAAATGTGATCGCAATTGCGGTGGGTGCCTCGGACGGATTAGGCTTTGGCGATAATACACGTGCGGCACTGATTACACGCGGGTTAGCGGAAATCACACGTTTTGGAACGGCGATTGGTGCGTGTCCCGCTACGTTTGCGGGTTTGAGTGGTGTGGGGGATTTAATCGTCACTTGCACCAGTCAACACAGTCGCAATCATACGGTCGGGGCACGCTTAGGGCAGGGGGAGTCTA
>CAZSUM010000146.1:2385-7450 GCA_964610015.1 uncultured Lentisphaeraceae bacterium | reverse complement strand
CATTGGCGGAACATGTCTCGGGTAGTGTTGAGGGGTTCGTGGAGTTAATGAACACGCGGGCACGTGCCATTGGGATGAACAATTCACGTTTTGAATCTGTGCATGGCCTGCCACCTTCGGTTGGGCAAAAAAATGATGTGTCGACTGCTCGTGACTTAGCAACACTGGCACGCGAGTTGTGTCGACATCCCGCAGTTTTTGCCTATACATCGGCGGTGTATCGACAGTTTCGCGCTAATACGTCTAAACCGTTTGATATGCGAACCCATAATCCTTTTCTCAAAGAGGGGGTTGCGGGATGTGACGGCTTCAAGACGGGCTATACCGCGACAGCCGGGTGGTCGATTGTCGTAACGGCCAAACGTAATAATCGCCGTGTGATCGTGGTGGTTTTGGGAAGTGAAGGTCGCAAACAGCGGGATGCCGAAGCACGTACGCTGTTGGCTAAGGCCTTTAATCTACTTCCGTCCGAAGTGTCGGCATCCACCACAAATGTTCTGCCTCCGCCCCCGCGTGCGTCCATTCGCTGATTGATACAGGGATTACATTCCTAGAGGGGTTTGAGCAAGACGTCGATAATGCTCCCCTTTTGGGGTCAGTCGACACTCAAACAGCGTGATGGCGGTGGCTTGCCAAGAGCCAAAGGCAACTTCTTCACTTAAATCCATCTCCTCTATCAGGGGGTGGTTGCGTGCTTTATTGAGGCACCTGCCCAGCATGATATGCGGACGGAAAAGAGACTCTTCGTTTTTGAAGCCATACTTGTCGAGCTCCTTCCAGAGTGTTTCTTGTAGAGTGAGCAGACTCAGATTTGGATCGATACCCGCCCAGAGAATCTTGGGGTTCCGTTTAGTGCCAAAAAAACCAAACCCATACGCTCGACAGGTAAAGGAGTCACAAACAGCTCCAACCCGTGAACACGCTGTGGTGACATGGGGCAGGATGGCTGGGGAAATCTCGCCAAGGTACGCGAGCGTCACATGAAGCTGGTCGCGGGTACACCAAGTGACCTCTGACGCGATGGGTTTAAGGCGTTGAATGACCTCAACTAGATGGGTCTTGACGTTGTCGGGTATTGCAAGTGATAGAAAGAGTCGCATAGACCATACAATACCTAGCGCGCGGGTTACCCGCAACCAATATTAAAACAGCCCTTCTCAGTATGGGGGCGACAGATGTCGCCCAATACTGAGAATTGCTCGTGTACGACTTGATCGCGAAGCATAAGGGGCGTATGATCTGAAACATGCAAAATAGTGAGCAAGAGCTCGCCGTCCAGTTGGTGCGCGCTTGTCAGGAGCGCGGGGTCACGTTGGCAACGGCGGAATCGTGTACCGGCGGGTTGGTTGCGGCTGCGATCACGGCGGTTTCGGGTGCATCGACGATCTTTCTGGGAGGCGTCGTGAGCTACGCCAATGCGGCCAAGAGTGGTCTGCTAGGGGTTGATCCCGAGCTGATTGCGCGTGAAGGCGCGGTGAGTGTAGCCTGTGCGCAGGCTATGGCGCAAGGGGTTCGAACGCGTTTAGGGGCTGATCTGTCCGTTGCATTAACTGGCATTGCGGGACCCGGAGGGGGAACGGAGCAAAAGCCCGTGGGACTAGTCTATCTTGGGTTTGCAGATAAACGCGAGGTGAGATCTGAGGGGTTTCATTTTTCAGGGGATCGGGGGGCTGTGAGGCAACAAGCCGTGATAAAAGCACTGACTCGCTTGTTAGAGGCTATTCAGCAACGGTAACGACCTGTTTTGAGCGATATCAGATACGGTTTTTCATCGACTTTGATACGCAAATAGGTGATTATGACAGTTTTTCAGAGGAATAACGTGTTGAGGCAACACGCGAGCGAATATGAAGAGTTTTGAATTTGTTGAAGGTGGCATTACGGCGGCACACGGATTTCGTGCGAGCGGCGTGGCTGCGGCGATTAAATACCCAGGGCGCAAGGATATGGCGCTGCTGGTAGCCGAGCGTCCTGTTGCGGTCGCCGCTGTCTACACAACCAACAAAGTTGTGGCAGCGCCTGTAGTGTTGGACCGGAAGCGGACGGCTGTGGGCGAGGCGCAGGCGGTGATCATTAACAGCGGCTGTGCCAATGCTTGCACCGGTGAACAGGGAATGGTTGATGCACGCGAGATGGCGCATGCGGCAGCGGGTGCGCTGGGGATTGATGAACAGCAGGTTTTGGTGTGCTCAACCGGTGTCATTGGTGTGAATCTGCCCATGGAACGCATCAAAAAGGGTGCAACCCTAGCAGTTGCAGCTTTGAGCGCATCAGGTGGAGACGACGCTGCGCACGCGATTATGACGACCGATACGGTTGACAAGCAGGTGGCCGTTGAATTGGAAATTGACGGTAAGACCGTTGTGATCGGAGGAATGTGCAAGGGCTCCGGGATGATTGAGCCGAATATGGCGACCATGCTGGCGTTTATCACAACCGATGCGAAGGTGCACCATAAGGCATTGGATCAAGCCTTGCAGGAAGCTGTTGCCGTGAGTTTTAACCGGGTGGTGGTGGATGGAGACCGTAGTACCAACGACACCGTGATCTTGATGGCTGGCGGCGCGGCAGGGAATCAGGTGTTGACGCCCTACCATCCGCAATGGCAGTACTTTGTCGATGCCCTGACAACGCTCTGTCTTGAGTTGAGTAAAAAGATCGTGATGGATGGAGAAGGGGCGACCAAGTTTGTGACTGTTAGGGTGCAGGGAGCACGCAACCAAGCAGATGCGGAGATGGCGGTGCGTGCGATTGCCAAATCGCCGTTGGTCAAAACCTCGTGGTTTGGGCTGGACCCCAACTGGGGTCGCGTGATGGCGGCTGTGGGGTACTCCGGTGCGGAAGTGGATGACCGTCAGGTGCAGATTAGTTATAGCGGAAGTGTTGCCTACGATAAGGGTCAGGTGGCGGATGCTAAAGGGTTAGAGACCCTGCGCGAGGTGATGCGGAAGCGGGCCTTTGATGTGACGGTAAATTTGAATCTTGGTGAAGGTGAAGAGACGATGTACACATGCGACTTCTCGTATGATTACGTGAAGATCAATGCAGAATACACGACGTAAAGGAGATCAAGGGCGTGGCTTGATGGAACGACGAAATCGCGGGCAGAGGCTCGGGATTTTTTCGCATCAAAAGGCCAAGCCTTCGAGGTAACACGATGCAGGAAGCGATGCGCAAAGCGGCAGTACTGATAGAAGCCCTTCCCTATATTCAGGAGTTTAAGGGATCAGTGGTACTGGTGAAAGTCGGTGGCAGTGTCATGGAGATTCCTGAAAATCTCGAAAGCCTGCTCACGGATATCGCGTTTATGAATGCCGTAGGCATCAAGACCGTGCTGGTGCATGGTGGTGGCAAGGCAATCTCGCGCGGGATGGACGCATCGGGTATTGTCACACAGTTTCTGAACGGACTGCGAGTGACGACAGAAGAGGCCGTGCACGTTGTTGAGCAGGTGATTAAGCATGAGGTTAACCGGAATGTGGTAGGGCTGCTTCAGAAGCATGGCGCGAATGCTCGACCGCTGCACGGTGATTGGATCTTTGATGTCGCCAAGAAGACAGGGATTGATCCTCAGACAGGCGTGTCGCTTGACTGGGGGTATGTGGGTGAGCCCGTGACGGTAGACGCGCGTCCTGTAATCGAGATGCTGGATGCCGGGATCGTGCCGGTGGTGACCCCGCTGGGAACCGGCCCAGAGGGTAAATTGTATAATGTGAACGCCGATACAGCGGCGGCGGCACTCGCGAAAGTGATGCGTGTGCGCAAATTGGCTTTCATTTCAGATGTGCCGGGATTGCTGATGGATGTCGACGATCCGGCGTCACTGATGGTGTCGTTGCAAATCGGCAGGGTAAGGGAACTCAAAGAGGCCGGTGTGGTTGGTGGCGGGATGCTACCAAAGTTAGACAGTTGCGTGGAAGCGATCAAGGCGGGTGTGGGCAAAGTTCACCTGATTGACGGTCGCATGCCCCATTCGCTTCTGTTAGAGGTTTTCACGAAAAAAGGTGTAGGAACGGAGATCATAGCAGATGAGTAAAAGTACTGATATTGCCGCATTGTTTGATAAATATGTGATGAATACGTATGCCCCAACAGCAACGTTGACCAGCGGCAGCGGATGTAAAGTCCGTGATCCAGATGGCATGACCTATCTCGATTTTACTGCTGGGATCGCAGTACATAACGTGGGTCATTGCCACCCGAAAGTGGTCAAAGCGATACAGGATCAAGCGGCGACTCTCGGTCACTGTTCCAACCTTTTTTATAACGCTAACCAAGCATTGTTGGCACAACGACTTTCGAAGTTGTCGCTCAACGGCAAGTGTTTCTTCTGTAACTCAGGTGCAGAGGCGAATGAGGCGATGGTGAAACTCGCACGCCTGTGGGGACATGAAAAGGGCAAGTTTGAGGTCATCACCATGCAGAACTCCTTCCATGGCCGGACGCTCGCAATGTGTGCCGCAACCGCTCAGACCAAAGTGCAGCAGGGCTATGATCCGTTACCGGTTGGATTTACCTATGCTGAATTCAACAACCTGAAATCCGTTGAAGAAGCTATAAACGATCGGACCGCTGCAGTACTTGTTGAAGCCATACAGGGTGAGGGTGGCATCTTGCCTGCGACCGAGGAATTTATGACAGGCGTGCGAAAACTCTGTGACGAAAAGGGTATTTTGATGCTGTGCGATGAAGTACAGTGTGGCATGGGACGGACGGGTAAATGGTTTGGTTGGCAGCACTATTCAGTTAAGCCGGATGCCTTTACGCTGGCGAAGTCACTGGCCGATGGCGTGCCGACGGGAGCGTTGATCGCATCGCCTGCCTTGTCGGAGGTGTTCCACCCCGGAAACCATGCCGCGACCTTTGGTGGAAATCCGCTGTCGTGTTCGGCTGCGCTCGCAGTGCTGGATGTGATTGAGGAAGAGGCCCTTGTTGCGCATGCTGAGGAGTCTGGCAAGCTGTTTGTTGAAGGGTTGGGCATGTTCATTGAGAAATATGACCAAATTCTTGAAGTGCGTGGTAAAGGCCTGATGGTGGGTATGGTGGTCGAGGGATCTGCAAAGGA
>CAZSUM010000146.1:0-2375 GCA_964610015.1 uncultured Lentisphaeraceae bacterium | reverse complement strand
TGTGGATGCTTGTCGCGAGATGGGACTGCTTTGCTGTCTGGCTGGCGAGCATGTGGTGCGTTTTTTGCCGCCGCTGAATGTAAAGGACAGCGATATGGAAGAGGCTCTTGAGATGATTGGCGATGCGCTGGAGCAACTTTTCGGTGAAAGTGAAGAGGCGTAATCTCAAAGAGCAGTGCGTAATTTGATTCGAATAGGAGAGGCAGTCATGGCATTGACATTATCGGACTTAAAGGGGTGTACCGTCGGCGCGTGTGTATCGGGTGGTTTGGATAGCCGCACAATCGCCAAAGTGATGATGGAGGCTGGATTGAAGGTTGTGGCCTTCTCTGCGGACCTCGGACAACCGGATGAGAAACACATCAGTGATATCCGAAAGCGTATGGCGCCCTGTGGTGTCGATACGGTGATTGTTGATCTCAAAGAAGCGATGGCAGAGGCGTGCTATCAGGTGATCGAAGCGCAGGCGATGTACGACGGTGGCTATTGGAATTCCACTGGAATCGCTCGTGCCGTGACTGTTCGTGGATTGATTCAGGAAATGCGGAAGTGCGGATGTTCGGTGCTGGTGCATGGCGCAACTGGGCGAGGAAATGACCAGATGCGGTTTGAACGCTATACGAATACGCTGGCGCCTACGATGAAGGTCTATGCCCCTTGGCGCGATGCGACGCTGTTGGAACGTTTTCCTGGGCGGACTCAGATGGTGGATTATTTAGCGACATTTGGGATTCAGGCGTTTGTCGGCGAGAAAAAGAAGTACTCCACGGATGGCAATCTGGCGGGACTTTCGCATGAGGCCGAAGACCTTGAGAGCATGGAAACCGGGATGCTCATCGTTGAGCCCACGATGGGCGTTTGGCCGCAGCAGGCACCCGACAAAGTTGAGAAATTCCGTGTTCGCTTTGAGAAGGGACGCGCGGTTCAGATCAATGGCAAAGATGTCACGCCGCTGGCTGCCATGTTGCTCGCCAATCGCTTGGCTGGACGTAATGGGATCGGGATGAAACACGCGCTAGAAAATCGCATCATCGGGACCAAGAGCCGAGGGGTGTATGAAGCGCCGGGTATGGAGGTATTGGCGACCTGTTTGCGATATGTGTATCAGGCGACGATGGACCGCCGTGCCGGATTGCTTTTCGCGCAACTTTCAAGACTCGTTGCCGATCAGATTTACGATGGTCGCTATTTTGATCCTGCGACACAGGCCGCGCGTGCCGCTATGGGTGTGTTTGCCAAACATGCCTCTGGTACCGTCGAAGTTGGCTTGTACAAAGGCAATATCTTCTTTAATGCGCTCACGGGGTGTCGAGCTTCTATTTATAACGAGGCCGACTCTTCCATGGAAGCTAGCAATGGGCTCAATCCGGTTAGTTCGCAAGGATTTGCCGAGATTCAGAGTGTCGAAGCGCGTATGCTGGCAAAGGCGCGGCAGATTTCGGCCAAGTGAGGTGGCTATGGTAAATTTGAAAACCAGTTATCTGGGACTTGAGCTGAAGAATCCGTTGATTGTCAGCTCTAATCCGTTAACGGATCAGGTTGAAAGCGTGGTGAAACTTGAGCAGGCCGGTGTGGCCGCTATTGTCATGCGATCAATCTTTGAGGAACAGATCCGTGCGGATGTTTCAGATATGGTCACAGCACTCGAAGGCGATACCAGTATGGCGGCATTGGAATATCTACGTGCCGACCTTCCGGGTCAATTAGGAGCCGAGCGCTATCTTGATAAGATCGCGGCAATTCGCAAACGTGTTAAAATTCCGGTGATTGCGAGTGTGAACTGTGTTGAAGCCGCGCATTGGGTGTCCTATGCAAAAAAGATCGAACGGGCGGGTGCCGATGCCTTGGAGATCAACCTCTATCATATGCCAGTTGATCCGAACGAACATGCGGATGCCGTCGAGGCACGTCGATTGTCGCTGGTCAAAGCCGTGATGGCTGAGGTCCGCCTGCCTGTTGCCGTCAAACTCAGTTCGCACTATACTACGTTGTTGCCGTTTGCACGTGCACTCGATACCGTGGGCGTCAAGGGGCTGGTTCTTTTCAATCGGTTTCTACAGACCGATGTGGACATTGAAAGCGAAACCATGTTTTTCGCGCCCAACTACTCGACGCCGCATGTTTTGCACTCGCAGTTGCGGTGGACCGCCGTACTCCGCGATTGGGTACGATGCAGTCTCGCCATCAGCGGGGGCATTCACAGCAGTGATGAGCTGATTAAAGCCTTGTTGGTTGGCGCGAATGTGGGATATATCTGCTCGGTATTACATGTCAAACAGGATTTTGGGGTCATCCGAGAGATCCTCGATGGACTTGCCGCTTGGATGGATCATAAAGGCTACGCTTCTCAGGAAGCGTTTCGAGGCAAGTTGCGA
>CAZSUM010000145.1:0-7451 GCA_964610015.1 uncultured Lentisphaeraceae bacterium | reverse complement strand
GTCTTCCCCGAGCAGCAGGAACAATGGCGCTGGTTGCACAAGACGGTGCAACAGGCCTGTGACGTGCGCGGCCGTGCGCTTGAGGTATTAAACCTGTTCGCTTACTCAGGGGGTTCGACTTTAGCCGCAGCGTTGGGAGGGGCATCGGTCTGTCATCTGGATGCCTCCAGAGGCATGGTGCAGTGGGCACGTGAAAATGCGGAGCGTAATGGGTTAACCTCACACCCGCTTCGTTGGATTGTGGACGATGCCCACAAATTTCTCTGTCGCGAATTACGACGTGACCGCCACTACGATGCGATCATCCTCGACCCGCCAACGTTTGGACGTGGCCAGAACAACGAAATGTATAAGATCGAAAAAGATCTGCCCGAAACACTACGCCTCTGCCGGAAGTTGCTCTCGTCCGACCCCCTCTTTATCCTGTTGAGTGCGCATACACCGGGTTATACACCCATTGTGCTGCAGAATGTGCTTGGCCAAGGAGTCGCTGAATTAAAAGGCACCATCACTTCAGGCGAGATGTTGCTGACAGGAGCTTCGGATGTACTCCCCACGCCTTGCGGGGCTTTTGCACGCTGGCTCGCCGAGTCCTGAACTAGGCCAAAAGAAGCGTCACTATGCCAGCAGCGATGCAGTAAAGGCCAAAAAGCCAGAAACGTCCTGCACGTAGTAGCCGCACCAGGATCGTAAGAGAAAAATATCCCACGCCTGCTGAAACAACGGCCCCCGTCAGAAGTAGCCAGAGAGACAGGGCTTCCGGCGGAGCGTCACTCCCAAGCGTTCGCAAGAAACTCAAGCCCGCAGCGCCTAACAAGAGCGGAATGCACATCAAGAAGGAGAATTCTGCGGCTTTATCAGATGCCATACCAGCCATACGTCCAGCGGCAATTGTCATGCCGGATCGGCTGATGCCCGGTAAAACCGCCAAGGCCTGTGCAAACCCCACGAGCAACGCACGTGCGGCCGTCACACCCCCATTGCCACACGCCATCCAGCGCAACAGGCAGAGCACAATACCGGTAAAGACCAGAAACCCGCCGACCGCTCGTGAATCTTCAAAAAAACGATCAATCTTGTTGTGGCAAAGCACATAGAAGAAGACTGCGGGAATCGCGGACAACGCAATGTTCCGCACCAGTTCCCAACTTTCACGTTCACCTCGTAATGAACCACAGACAAGGGTTGTCAGTGTCTTTCGGTAATAGAGGAGAATGGAAATTAACGTCCCGAGGTGCAAGATGACTTCCAACATGACACCCGGTGTGTTGATTTTAAGAAGCGTTTGCGCAAGAACCAGATGACCCGAACTACTGATTGGCAGAAACTCCGCAATACCTTGTAATACGGAGAGTAAGATCACATCAAAAAATACACGCATAAGACTTTAAAGTATAGCGATCTCGCTGGCAGGGGTCAAAGGGTTGCGGCATAGAAAAAGCGTTAGCCTTTCTGAGCTTATGGCTCCTTATTTTAGCAACTTCCTGAATCAAGACAGGCAATTCTTGCAAGATTAAGGGATAAAACGTTATAGTTACGGTTATCAATCTTAACAAGGAGGCTTTAATGGCTGATACAATCTTGAACCTGACAACAACCGATTTTGATCAAGTCGTTGGTGAGGGCGTTACGCTCGTTGATTTCTGGGCACCTTGGTGCGGACCGTGCAAAATGCAGGCTCCAATTCTAGAGACTCAGGTATTGCCCGCATTAAACGGCAAAGCAAAAATCGCGAAAGTGAATGTGGACGAAGCCAAAGACCTAGCGGTCAAGTATGCCGTCAAGAGCATTCCCGCACTGATCATCTTCAAGGATGGTCAAATCGCAAAACAACTTGTCGGCCTGCAACGTGGTGATGCACTCGTTAAAGCGGTTGAAGAAGTTCTTACCGCGTAACATCTTTTCACGTTTTTATCGTTTTTTACGTCGGCCTGTCTTGCAGTTTCATGTCAGGAAGGCCGACTTTTTTTGATTTATAGGTATGACCGACTACTCCAAACTTCTGAATCCCGAACAATGTGAAGCCGCCACAACAGGTGACGGCCCGCTTTTGGTACTGGCCGCTGCCGGAACTGGCAAAACACGAACGCTGGTCTATCGTGTGGCCTGCTTAGTGGAGAGGGGTGAAACCCCCGACAGTCTCCTCCTCCTAACCTTCACGAACCGAGCCGCACGCGAGATGCTCGACCGAGCCCGTCTCGTTGCAGGCGATGCTGTTGGCACCCTCTGGAGTGGGACGTTCCATCACGTCTGCAATCGCTTCTTGCGTCGGTTTGGAGCGCACTTAGGATATGACAATGGCTTCAGCATCCTTGATCGAGATGATTCGCTTGCCCTAATCGACCAGTGTATTAAAGAGAAGGTTCGCAATAAAAAAGAGTTTCCCAAGAAAGACGTCATTGCTTCCCTGATCGGATCAGCCGCAAACCGTGCCTGTCCCATTGAAGATGTCCTTGAGAAGGTCTTGCTGGAATTGCGTGTGGACCCAGGAGAGATTGTCACAGTAGCCAATCTTTACGCTGAGCGTAAACGCATCATGAGTGCAATGGACTTTGATGACCTGTTGGTCAACGGATTAAAACTTTTGCGCGAACACGAATCGATCCGAGCCTTTTATCAAGAGAAATTCCGCCATGTTCTGGTGGACGAGTATCAAGATACCAATCTACTCCAAGCCAACATCGTTGACATCCTGGCCGATTACCATAGAAATGTCATGGCAGTGGGTGATGACTTTCAGTGTATCTACTCGTGGCGCGGAGCAGATTTTCGAAATATCATGGAGTTTCCCAAACGCTGGAAAGGGTGTCGGATCGTTAAGTTGGAGCGCAATTACCGCTCTGTGCCAGAGGTGTTAGAGGTTGCCAATGCCTGTATTCGCGGGAATCCAGATCAATTCCAAAAAACCTTGCGTCCCACACGTAAATCCCGGAATCAGCCGCGCGTGTTCTTTCTGCGAGATGGTGATGAACAAGCCAAGACGCTCTTTACTCTCATTCAGCGTTATCAGGATGATGGGTATCGTCTCAAAGATATGGCGGTTCTGTACCGTGCTCATTTTCACTCGATTGAACTGCAAATCGCGCTGGGCCGTTCACGCGTCCCGTATGTGATTACCTCTGGCATCGGCGTATTCGAACAGGCGCATGTCAAAGATGTATTGGCCTTTCTAAGACTCTGCGAAAACAGCCGCGACCGCATGGCCTTCGGCCGATTGCTGGGATTGCTCAATGGCGTTGGCGAAAAAACCATCGACTCCCTGTGGGCTAAGCTCAATGGCTGTTATGATACACGCGATTCGCTCTGTCGAACTGCCCTGATTCAGGCCTTGAAACCAGCAGCACGTGACCAATGGCAAGTGCTTGACACCCTTTTCGCTGCTTACCACACCGAACATCTGGCAACAGCCGGTGGCACGATCGTCGATCGCTTCTATGACACGTTCTACCACAAGCTTCTCTACCGTATATACGACAATGCCGAGAAGCGCGAAGAGGACATCCGAGAAGTTGCGTTACAAATCGGGAGCTGTGCCAGCATCCCTGAATTTCTTCAGGATGTTGCTTTGTTGACCAACATTGATCACACGTATGATCGATCAACACGCGACGCCAGTGACAAATTGCACTTGAGTACCGTGCATCAAGCTAAGGGACTCGAGTGGCCGATTGTCTTTGTCATTTGGGCCACAGAAGGCATGTTTCCTTCAAGCCGATCGGTTGGTGAGGCTGAGAACGATGCCGAGGAACGCCGCCTTTTTTACGTAGCGGTCACACGTGCAAAAGATGAGTTGGTCCTTTGCGCACCCGCTATGCGCCGCACACGCGATGGAGGCGTCTTCTTCTGTAAACCATCGCGCTTTATCAAAGAACTCCCACATGGGTTAATGCGGGAGTGTTATGGCATACAAAACGTCTATTAAGTACGCCTATCGGGTCATTGTCAGACAACGTCACGATGTGTTGACGTTTTTCTCTCGCATATTTCCAGATTGCCACGGGTACAGGGTTTTAATACGCTACCAACATGATGACCACCACGACTCCCTTGCGCATCGGCGTGCTGGGCTCCGGCTCCGGCTCCAACATGCAAGCCATTATTGATGCTATTCAAGAAGGCACACTCGCTGCTGAAATTCGTCTCGTCCTCTCGGACGTCTCGGATGCCACAATTTTTGATCGTGCTCGGCGCCATAACCTGCCGCATGCATGGCTGGATTGCGCCCCCTACAAAACCAAACTGGATGGCGAGGCAGAACAACATGCGATTGAGTTGCTCAACGCGCACCACGTAGACACCGTGGTACTAGCAGGATTTATGCGAATTGTGAAACCGGGATTGTTGAGTGCCTTTCCTCAACGTGTGCTGAACATCCATCCAGCACTGCTCCCCGCGTTCCCGGGGCTACAGGCTTGGACGCAAGCACTCACCTATGGCGCTAAAGTTGCCGGGTGCACAGTACACTTCGTTGATGCCGGAACGGACACGGGGCCGATCATCATTCAGCGAAGTGTACCGGTGCTCAACGACGACACGCCTGAAACATTACACAAGCGTATCCAAGTCGAAGAGCACCTTGCTTATCCGGAAGCCTTGCGGCTATTGGCCAGCAATCGGCTCCGTGTGGTTGGCCGACTTGTCAACATCCTCTGATGACGCGTTAGACTCACTCGCAGACGTTTGTGTCTCGGTCTCTGCAACAGCGGCTGGTTGTTCAGCAGGTGTGGCACTTTCTTCAACAGGTGTTGCGCTTTCCTCAGCAGGTGCTGTGCTTTCCTCAACAGACTGAGCTTTTTCAACAACATCCTTCACAACAGCCGTACTTTCCTCACGCTCAGACTTACCGTCATGCGCAGTTCGACTCGGCGGCGTTGTTGACCGCCGTGGTCCTCCTCCATGGCCGCCAGCTTGTTTCTCGCCTGGCAGAACACGGAAGGCCGGATATTCAAGTGGTGCACTCAGCACATCATTATAAAAGTGCACGACATGCCCTTTTTCCACAAGCCACGCAAGCTGGATCAAGGTCTCTTTGAGTTTAGCCTCATCCCCCGCCGCCAGCTCCGTAGCCAATTCGACCTTCGAGCAAGCAGGATGTTCAGTCACATAAGTCAAGACCTCACGCAAGGCCTGAACCGCATGATCTGGATCCAATGCGTTTGGCATTTTCAACATCACAAAATCTTGCCCTTTGGGATCATTGACACGAAACAGATGCAATTTACGGTGACGGAAAGCACCACGCAACGCAAAAAAGAGCGAAGAGGGGAAACGCCGTTCACGCGTTAAACTATCCTTCAAGGCATAAAAGAGTGGGCGACTGGTGGTCTGCATCGCAATCGCAGCTGTACAGAGCAGGTGCCGCACGTTAGCAACCTGACTGGGTAGAATCTCGCGCAGAAAAACCAGTTCAGCGACATCGCGCTCCATCACTGGGGCTCTCGGCAAAGGTTCCTGTTCGACAGCAGCCTCCGCCGTTGCATCAGTGACCTCATCCGCGACCACGGGCACAGGTTCCACCACGGTTGGCTCTGCACCTTTACGCCGATAGACGCGTTTCTTGGTGCATTGTTGCCGCCATTGTTCAATCACATCCGTTTCACGTACGGTTTCGATGCGAGAACGATACGCCTCTTCAGACATCTCTGGATAGCGAGTCCGCAACATCTCGTGTACCTTAGCATTAAAGCTATGGTGATTCGGCGGGCCCAACAACTCTCCGCTCAATCCACAGCGTGCCACGCACACAAAGGCACCGGAAGGGGGATCGCAGTCAACTTCTTCGACATCAAAGAAATCATCCATGTGCCGATTGATCAAGTGCGAGCGAATCTCCTCCTCGGATAACGCAGGCATGCCGCAGACCTTACACTGAAACAGCGAGATCGGCTGCTCTTTTAGTGGCTCAATGCGAACCAAACAGGAATTCGGATTATCCAAGAACAGCCAAGCGATATCGCGTAACGGAAAGGCACGATGTGACGTCTGAATGCGACGAATGACAGCGCCGAGAGCACGCTGCTCAGGTAGCACACGGATCTCCACGGGCAAGCTCGGGAAGTCGTTATGCGGCGAACGACGATCTGGACGATCACCCCGCTCAACACGACTTTCAGAATCGTGGAAGCGTTCACCGCGCAAGTCGGCAACGGCGCCACGTGATTCCGGTCGCGGCATATTGGGTCTACTATTGCCGCCGCGCTCAACTTCACGACGCGGTCCTGGGCGTCGGTCTGAATTATACCGATCACGTGTTTTTGCGTCATACCCAGAACGTCGATCACGGCTCCGATCACGACCGCCTGCGCGCTCGTTTCTGTCGGTGCCACTTTCGTAGCGTTCGTTTTGATAGCGTTGGATATGATCTTCCGGCGAGGTTCGCGCCCAGCTCGGAGCAAAGTTCAGATCCAGCACGATCCCATCACTTGCCTGCTCGTCTGCTGCAGACTTTGCCTCTTCATTCTCGCTCATGGTTAATTAAGGTTACCTTTTGTCTGACCGCCAGGTCAATGATTTTATCAGACGGCACCTGCTGCCACTGCGGCCAGCAAGCCTCCGTTTAGCAAAAGCGCTTTTTGCCGGTCGCCAAGTACGGCAGAAGCTGTAAAAAAGCTTCCTTGCGTGACGTTCCGAACCGTCACCTTACCGTCCGCAGCGATCGCTTTGCGCAGATCTTCAATAACCAGTCGATCCCCTTTCGCAAGGGTTTCATAATCGGACGGGTCATCAAAAATGAAAGGAACAATACCAAAGTTGATCAGATTAGCGCAGTGAATGCGTTCAATACTTTTAGCAAGGATCGCCTTGACCCCAAGGTACATGGGGCACAATGCCGCATGTTCACGGCTCGATCCTTGACCATAGCTCTCCCCTGCGACAATGACGTTGTGCAGTCCCTGGTCGCGATTAGAGGCGGCCTCCTGATAAAACCCAGCATCCACAGGTTCAAAAACGTATTTAGCGTATTGTGGCACGTTGGATCGATATTTTAGACGTGCGCCAGCTGGCATAATATGGTCGGTCGTGATTTTATCACCAACCTTAATCGTGGCGACACCATCCAAACGTAGGGGAAGCGGGTGCCCTGGGGGCACCTCCCCAATGTTGGGACCTCGAACAATGGCGGTTTCTGGAACGCCTTGACCTGCCGTTTCTCGAAAAAGGAAGAGACTGTCATCAGTCATAAAGATTTCGGGTTCCGTTACGTTCTGAGGGAGCCCCTCGACAGTACGCGGATCAGTAAACACCCCCGTCAGTGCTGCGGCAACAGCGGTCTCCGGGCTGACCAGATAGATCTGTGCTGAACGCGTACCGGAGCGACCTTCGAAATTGCGATTGCTCGTCCGCAAACTGATACGATCGGTTCCCGGTGACATATGATTGCCAATACAGAACCCGCATGCATTTTCAAGAATGCGAACCCCTGCTGCAATCAGGTCTGCCAGCAACCCTTC
>CAZSUM010000144.1:0-7480 GCA_964610015.1 uncultured Lentisphaeraceae bacterium | reverse complement strand
GGAATTTCGGTCGGTAAAAAGCACGTTAGGGACTGTCGGGCAGATTCTGGTAGGGCGCTGCGGCCCTATTACGCGGGATCAGATCGGAATTATCAAAATGCTCGGACCCGAAAAGCGCGCTCGTTAACAAAATTCTATCCCAACGCTTGACGCAGACGAGTAGGAATCGTTATAGTGCATCCGGTTTTAAGGCCAACGTAGCTCAGCTGGTAGAGCAGATCATTCGTAATGATCAGGTCGTCCGTTCGATCCGGATCGTTGGCTCCATTGACATACCCCGGAACCTCGCGCTGTTGTGTTTCGGGGTTTTGTTTTTAAGGGCCCGTATGCGAACTTCTACCGACACGTCTATCCAGCACTTCATCACCTCGGTTCTCGTACCTGACCGCGTCGGCCTGTTGCGCGAGATCACCCAGGTCGTCTTCGCTCTCGAAGGAAATATCGGAAGTATCCGGCAAACAGTTGTGGATGGGTACTTCAATCTTGTCTTCAGTTCAGTTCATCCGCAAGCGGTCTCACTTGCAACCTTGCGCGAGCAACTCTGCGCGGTGCTAAAGGAGAACGCGGTTGTGCAAGTCCTAGACCGCCTCACAAGCCCAACACGCCTCTTGACTCAAGGTGCCCGCTTTGTTGTGATGACGCGTGGCGTGGACAAACCCGGCACCATTTTAGCCATTACCTCGTTTTTAGTGACGCACAATGTCAACATCGAAGATTGGCTGGTTGACGAAGAGGATGGGCAAGTTGTCTACCTTGCACAGGTGGTGGTCCCACACACCGTAGACTCGCAAGCGCTACAAAGCGCTTTTCAGCAAGCCATGGCAGAACGCGGGCTTACAGCCATGCTCTGCCATGAAAATATCTTTCGCGCCACCAATGAAATCGGCCCAATCAAAGCACTGATGGGAAATAAATCATGTTAGCTAGACAAGACGTCCTTTCAACGGTTCGCATGGTACGCGAGGAAAATCTCGATGTACGGACTGTGACTCTCGGTATTAACCTGAATGTGTGTGCCAACCCGAATCCTGACGCACTCGTTCAAGCCGTGTACGATCGAATTGTCGCAAAAGCTGGGCCCTTGGTGTGTTTTTGCAACGAGGTGAGTGCGAAATACACCCTGCCGATCGTTAATAAGCGTATCGCGGTTTCACCGGTGAGTTTACTTCTCGAAGGGCATACCCCCGAAACAGCGGTGCGGGTTTGTCAGGCCCTTGATGCGGCAGCGGAGAAGGTGAAGATTGATCTGTTGGGGGGCTTCTCCGCCTTGGTACAGAAAGGGATGACGCCCGGCGAACAAACCTTAATTGCTTCCTTGCCAGCCGCGTTGACCGCAACCCACCGTGTCTGTTCCTCTTTTAATGTTGGCACCACAAAGGCGGGGATCAATGTCGATGCGGTGAACTTGATTTCTCGTCAGATTATCGCAACTGCAGCGGCCAGTCGCGCCACACGCGGATTTGGTTGCGCGAAGATCGTGGTTTTTGCCAACATGCCGGAGGATAACCCCTTTATGGCGGGCGCGATGCTCGGTCCGGGTGAGCCTGAATGTGTGATCAATGTCGGGGTCAGCGGACCGGGAGTGGTCAAACGTGCGATCGACCGGCTGCTACAACACTCCCCGAATGCCACGCTTGATGACATTGCCGAGCAGATTAAACATACCGCGTTCCGTGTGACACGAACCGGCGAGTTGATTGGCCGTGAAGTCGCCGATCGCCTAGGAATCCGTTTTGGTGTCGTGGATCTTTCACTGGCGCCAACCCCACGCGTGGGAGACTCGGTCGGCGAGATTTATCAAAGCATGGGCATTGAACGAATTGGCGCACCAGGCACCACTGCGGCGGTGATGTTGTTGAATGACGCAGTTAAGAAGGGTGGCGCCTTTGCCTCCAGTGCCGTAGGCGGCCTCTCCGGGGCCTTTATCCCCGTCATGGAAGATCATGCCCTTTCACAGGCGGTCACAGACGGCACGCTAACCCTCGAAAAGCTCGAAGCCATGACAGCGGTTTGCTCCGTGGGGCTGGACATGATCCTGCTCCCAGGCAACACAACACCCGAGACCGTAGCCGGTCTCATTCTCGACGAATCAGCGATTGGCATTACCAGTCGTAAAACCACAGGGGTCCGAGTGATTCCCGTGCCGGGTGCGGCTTGCGGTGAGTTTGTTGACTTTGGTGGACTCTTCGGGTCTGGCGTGGTCATGCGCCCCGCCAGTCCAGAGGGGTCTTCAATTTTTGTACGGCGCGGCGGTCAGATCCCAGCTCCCATTCACAGCATGATGAACTAATCTTGATCGCCACACCGCCTGCGCGACTCAGCGTTCTGACATCGGTGTATAGGGACGTTGATTAAAGATCGCCTTGTACGCTGGGCGAATAATCGGCCCGCCGTTCAACAGCTCCTCAATACGATGCGCACACCATCCCACCACACGTGAGATCGCGAAAATCGGTGTGTAGAGATCGAGTGGAATATTGAGCATGTCGTAGACGAACCCAGAGTAGAAGTCGACGTTCGCGCAAAGATCACGCGGCTTAGCCCGGTTCCGGTTAAAGAGCTCAGGTCCGATACGCTCAATTGTTTCGTAAAGTCCCATTTCTTCATCACGGCCTTTGGCCTTTGCCAAATCACGCGCTTTTTCGCGTAGCATGTCTGTCCGCGGGTCGGAGAGCGTATAGACGGCATGCCCCAAACCGTAGATCAGACCGGTTCCATCTCTTGCTTGCCGAGAATCTTAAGGAGATAATCAGCCACTTCCCCCTCGTTATCCCAATTCTCGACATGCTCCTTGATCTCCTGCATCTGTTCCATAACCCGCAGGTTGGCCCCACCATGGCGGGGTCCCTTGAGAGAGAGCGTCGCTGAGGCAATCGCGGCATACGTATCGGTAAACGAAGACGTCACCACATGCGTCGTGAATGCAGAATTGTTCCCACCACCATGTTCAGCATGCAGAACCAAGCAGAGATCCAGTAACTCAGCCTCAAGTTTGGTGTAGAGACCATCTTCGCGAATGAGCGCAAGAAAGTTTTCAGCCGTACTCTTGCCATTTTCAGGATAGCGCATCATCAGACTCTGACCCATGTGGTAGTGGGCCTTGGCCTGATAGGCATAGGCCGCGATCGTCGGATATTGCGCAATCAGTTCAATGCTCTGACGCAACGTGGTCTCAACATCCAGTTTATCGGGTTCAGGATCAAAGATATAAGACGTCAACACAGCACGCGCAATGCTGTTCATAATATCCTTGCCGGGCGTGCGAATAATCGCGCGCTCTTTGAACCCATCCGGAAGCCTGCGGTAGGAATCCAACATACTCTGCCACACCTTGAGTTGTGGGGCGTCAGGTAATTCACCAAAGAGCAACAAATAGGCTGATTCTTCGAAACCAAAGCGCCCCTCTTTCTGTGACCCTTGGACCAGATCATGCACGTTAATGCCGCGATAGTAAAGCTGCCCCGGTACCGAAACCTTTTCGCTTTCTGAAATCACGTACCCGTGAACACTCCCGATGCGTGTCAGTCCGATGAGCACGCCCGTACCATCCGCGTTGCGTAATCCGCGTTTGACATTGTATTTTTCATACAGTTCCGGGTCGATCTTACTTGCCGTACGGAGCTTATCTGCATACTCTTTCAAAACGTTTTCATCAACCCTATTGGCAGTGGCTAGCTCTACACTCATCCTATCTCCTTTGCGGTTTATCCGTTCACGTAACGCGACCGGGCATTACCGCCCTTAAAGCGCCGTGAGTTTAATGAGTTGTAAGGGGGGGGTCAATCCCTGATGAGAATAAATTTTTATTCCCGCAACAAAAATCGCCCTTGCGATCCTCCGCCCCTTCTGATATTTTACTGCACACTTTTCTGAATACATGGGGCGGTAGCTCAGTTGGTAGAGCATCACGTTCGCAACGTGGGGGTCAGGAGTTCGAATCTCCTTCGCTCCACCATTATTTGAAAAAAAGCTAAGGCCGCCGGTAACGGTGGTCTTTTATTTTGTTGTTTCCACAGGAAACCGTATGCAACCGACATCAAGTCCACAAACTCCGCACAAGCGTTTGCGGCCTTGGCCCGAGGCCGTACCCTGCTACTAACAGAGGCTTAACCTCATGCGTATTCTGATCCGGAACAACCAGCGCCGTTACACACTCGACCTCCCGGCCATCAGGCAACTCGCCAAGGCCCTCGCTCATCTCGCGCAAACAGGCCTTGGAGGTGAACCCACTTGGCAAGAAGTCACCCTCCATCTGCTGGATGACAAAGGCATCACCCCCATCAATCAAGCGATCTTGGCGCATCCAGGCCCCACGGATGTCATTACACAGTGCTACGCCCCCATTCCGGGGGAACCCCCTGGACTCGTGGGCGAGCTCTTCGTCAATGTGGCCCAAGCGGCACAGGCCGCCGTGCGCCGTGCTGGATGGAGTGCCGATCGTGAACTCGCACTTTACCTCGCGCATGGCTTTGATCATCTGACTGGGGCCGACGACGCCACAGAACCCATGCGCCAACGCATGCGTCGCCGTGAGCTGGCTTGGTTGAGGAAAGTTCCATTGACACCCCTTTTCCAAAACGCTAATCTTTTTAGGCAAAACCGTTAATAAACAAGGGGTGATGCCATGAGTGGCGCGTTTTTACTAGGGCTGAGTTGCTTTTTTTTCCTGATCGCATACCTAGTTTACGGCCGTTTTATTGAACGCGTTCTGGGTGTAGATCCCACGCGTCCGACACCCGCTGAAACCCTAAACGACGGGGTTGACTACGTCCCGACACACCCAGCCATCCTTTTTGGCCACCACTTTGCCAGCATTGCAGGCGCGGGTCCAATCGTAGGCCCAGTTCTCGCCGCTCAATATGGATGGGCGGCTGTCGCACTCTGGGTGGTCATTGGGTGTATTTTTATTGGTGCGCTCCACGATTTCGTCGCGATCTTCCTCTCGATCCGTCATCAGGGACGCTCCATCGGCACGGTCATCGAATCTCTGATGGGGTATAAGGGGCGCATGCTCTTCCTTTCCTTTTGCTGGTTCGCATTAATCCTCGTTGTCGCTGAATTCACGCGCATTGTTGCGGAAACGTTTGTGGGAACACCGTCTGTCGCAACAGCCTCTCTCCTGTTTATTGTTATTGCTGTGATCTTTGGGCAGATTCTCCATCGTCGACTCCTCTCCATTACCCTCGCATCGCTGATCTTTGTGCCCTTAACGTTCGCCTGTGTGTATATCGGCACCTGTCTACCGCTTGACCTCATGCATCTCCTGCACGTCAATCATGCTGTAGCTGCAAAGATTTGGATCTTTGTACTGCTTGGCTACTGTTTTCTCGCTTCAGTTTTACCGGTATGGCTACTGTTGCAACCACGCGACTATCTAAACTCCTACCTGCTCTACGCCATGGTTCTACTGGGCTTTGTTGGCATTTTCGTGGCAGCGCCTACCCTGCAAATGGAGGCCTTTACCGGCTGGCACGCGCTAAATCCCGTCACGCAAGGTCGCGACCCACTCCTGCCCCTGCTCTTTGTGACCGTGGCTTGCGGCGCCTGCTCGGGCTTCCATTCACTGGTCGCCTCTGGCACAACTGCCAAGCAAGTGGCCAGTGAACGCCACCTGCGCCCCATTGCCTATGGCGGCATGTTGGTTGAAGGAATTCTGGCCATCATCGCTCTGATCGCTGTGAGCGTCATGACCCGCGCCCAGTATGGCGACGCCATGCGTACCCATGGTGCAGTGCGCCTCTTTGCCGATGGCGTGGCTGGGTTTACCGACAAACTTGGCTTACCTCACCAGATGGGGGTCATCTTTATCTCACTGGCACTAGCAGCGTTTCTAATGACGACACTCGACACCGCCACGCGTCTGGCACGTTTCACATGGCAGGAACTTTTCTTGCCACGCGTTCAGGACGATGTACCCGCCTCCAACGCTTTGCCTGCCAAGAGATGGATGCAGATCTTTTTGACCAACCGTTTTGCCGCAACGCTACCCGCCGTCATTATCGCAGGTTGGTTGCTTATGGGTGGCGGATCCAAAAGCCTCTGGCCAATTTTTGCTTCATCAAACCAACTGCTCGCCGCCTTAACCCTGTTGGGATGTACCCTCTGGCTATTGCGCAACAAACGACCAGCGATCATCACCCTCTTGCCTATGCTTTTTATGACCGTCACCAGCGGTGCGGCCATTGCCACCCTCTTCTATCGAAATCTTAAGCAGTGGATCGAAAACGGGTTTAACGCAGGAGGCGTCATGACTCTCGCAACGGGTATTTTGATCCTCATGGCCACCGCCCTTATTCTGCTTGGTGTGGCTAGCCTCAAACATTCTATTAAAAAATTATCACGCACATAAGACGAGGAAACACGCTGGCTATGGCAAAAGAACTGGCTTTTGTACTGATTAACCCCTACCCCATCCGCAAATCGCGTACAGGGGGTATTATTGCACGCTATCTGGTACGTACAGACCTCAAGCTGGTCGGCGCACGACTGATTGGTGCTTCACAAGAACTCGCCACTGAGTTTTCCGAGTATCTCAGCACGTACGATCCCAGTGATCCGGAAAAATGCCTGCTCTTCTCAAAATATGTCCAGCGAGTCTACACGCCTGATGCCATCACAGGACGCCCTCACCGTAACATGCTCCTCCTCTTTGAGGGCGAAGATGCCGTACGTAAAATTTTCGAAGTGACGGGCAGCATCCGTCAACGCTGGTGCAGTGGCCAGACCATCCGTGATACGTATGGCGACATGATTACCGACCCTCTCACAGGACGCGTTGAATATTTTGAGCCCGCCGTGCTCGTCGGTGCGTCGACCCAAGTCGTGCGAGAAATCCTCAGCATCTGGTTGAAACACCTACACTCAGATGCTGGCATTGTGCGTGGTGCACAGGATGTGCCGGGTGGCGACGACGCCCAACAAACCCTTGTGATGCTCAAACCCGACAACTGGCACCAGCCGTCACTGCGTGCTGGAAACATTATGGATTTGCTCTCTAGCACCGCGCTTCGGATTGTCGGCGTCAAGAAGTTCTCCATGTCTGTGGCTCAGGCTGAAGAGTTTTATGGACCCGTACGCCAAAGTCTAAAAAAAGTCTTTAGTCACTTTGGCGCTGACCGCGCCGCACAGGCGCTTTCACGAGAATTCGGCTTCCCTGTCGATGCCGCACCCCTCGCCAACCTCTGCGACTACCTCGCTCCACTTTTTGCCGATCGCGAGTTTGAAAACATCGTGGATTTTATGACTGGACGCCGACCTTCCAGTTGCCTTCCAGAGGAACGCTCACTGCCTGGTACTGAAGAATGTCTCGCAATTGTTTACGAAGGTGTTGACGCCGTTAATAAAATCCGCGATATTTTAGGGGCAACTGACCCGCTAAAGGCTCGGCCCGGCTCCATCCGACGTGAATTTGGAACAAACATCATGGTCAATGCCGCCCATGCTTCCGATTCAACCGAGAATGCACGCCGTGAAATGCGTA
>CAZSUM010000143.1:1112-7486 GCA_964610015.1 uncultured Lentisphaeraceae bacterium | reverse complement strand
CCGAGACGGCGCAAGGGCACGAGCGTGAAACGGAATTCCGCGCCTGTTTCCACCACCGGAAAAAACTGCGGGTTGGGAGGTTCATTGTCTGTCGCGTCTGGCTGGTTGCCTGCGTAGTACTTCGGGTGATGGCAGTTCACGATATCTGTGGCCAACGCGACACCGCCTTCGGGAACGGCTGCAAGAAACGCCACCCCGCCGCCAAGCGTCTGCGGAATGCCGGGGCACTGCTCTTTGATAAAAGCGTCCAGACCTTTGTCACCCGTGGGATAGCCGAAGATACGTGCGATCCTCTCGGCGATGGACCGTTTGTCGGCATCTGCCGCATCGAGCCACTGGCACCACGCCGCGTGGCGGGCCAGGCCCTTGAGCGCACTGCCTGGAATGTAGGGGTCGCCGAAATGGCGATGCAGACAGAGCCCTGCGTTCTCAAGGATGCCGCCCGCCTGATTCACGATCAGCCGTCCGCCCAGCTTGGCACGGAACACGCACGCGCCGACGGGGCGAAAAGTTGTGATGGGCTGGCGGAAACGCGCATGACAGGCAACGACAGAGGTGATTTCGTCCTTCTTCGAGTTATCACCAATCCGGACGAACTTCTGCAGGCGCAGAGAAACCGATTCCACCTTAGGAAAGGTTTCGCCTCCAAGCAGGGCAATGACATCACGTTGGGCAGTCGCAATCATGTTATTCCTCCTCATTTTTGCGCGCAAATCGGCGCAAATAATTGAGGTACGCCATGGCCTCAGCGGTCACAGCACGCAGGACAGCCGCATCGGCCGCGCAGAGATCAGCGAGAAAACCGTCAAGGTCACTCTTACTGCCGGGTAATTTTCCCACCGTCTTCAGATGTTCAATGATGGCGCGAAAGACATCGGCGTGTTCCGACTTGCCATCGATCTCTTTGGCAAACGCCAGCGCGCCGAGAAATCCGTTTTCGCGGATCATCGCGGGGATCTTTTTGACGACATTGCCGTTGTTTGCACCCTTGAAAGAACGTCCCGTGCTGGCTTCCAAAGCGTTTTTGGCGCGGATTTGTTCAAAATTTTTCATGAAATCCTCCCTTACTTGCAAGCGTTGAGTTTCACCGAGCACCAGCCGAGGCCCGTGGTCTCGTCCGCGCCGATTTGCAACAGACCGCCGGTCTTTTCCAGCGAATCCGCCAACGCGAGCAGCGCTTCGTCGCCGCCCTTGCCTTTGTTGGCATCGCCTTTGCCCGCCTGGGCATGGACGACCGCATAGAAGAGGGCCTCTGAGGGGACATTCTCCTGATTGAAGAGTGCGCCCTTGGCAACCGTGCCGGTTGAATCATCGATGCGGATGTGCTGGGCCACTTCGCAGGCGTTCTCGGCAAAGTAAGCGAAAAGTTCATCGGAGACCAGCGCCAAGCGATTGCCCACCTGCTGCCACACGGCATCGTCACACAGAGCCTTCAGGGCTTCTGCCACGGAAGCTTCCAAACGCCCGGCAATGCTCAACGCGTACTCTTCGAAGACCACCTTGCCGGAAAGCTCAAGATCCGAGTCCGGCGTGAGCCAGACCTGATCAGTGGATAATTTGAAATTTGAGATTTCGGATTCCGGCATGCCACCGCTGTCGCGCTGGAAACGCGCCAGCGCAAGCGGGCTGGTGAGCCAAGCGAAACAACCTTTGGCCGAGCGCACTGGAAAGGCCAGCAGATGCCCCTCGCCAATCAGGAGCGCACCGGCAAAGGCGTTCTTGTTGTCGTCTGAACCGAAAAGCCAAGCGGCCTCCGCCGAGCGGCCCTCGCCGCCTTCGCCGCAAAGATCGGCGAGCACACCCTTGAGGGAGGAACCGGGGATGACCGGCAGGCGGGTGTGGCGTTCACGGATGACGGGCTGATCGATGGCACCGACGGACGAGCCAGCTCCGACATGCAACGGGCTGCGAGTAAAGAGCGTCATGAGTTGTTTGTTCATGGTGTGAGACCTTTCGTTAAGAATTTGAGATTTCAGATTTGGGATTTGAGATTAGGGAACACACGCCAAGGCCGAAGCCCTTCTCGCCAAAAAGCGTGCTTCGGCGGTTAGGCGGATTAAGCGCGTGAGCAAGGGCCACGGTTTCGGCTGGACTGGCGCACTCGAACAGGTAGACGGAACCGGCGGGCACAGCCAATTGCGTGGGTTTCGGACCGGTGGTTTGCAAGTCCCAACCGGAAAACCCCAAAGGTTTCCCGACACGGGCGGCAATCAGACGGGCCTCAAAACGGGGAGCATCCTTGACGCGTTGCCGCCAAACGTCACGTGCCTCGCCCGGAAGACGCTCGACACTCTCACGCGGCAACATGACGCGTCCCGTCTTAGCATCCACCCAGTTCGGCAACCAGCCGCCGGGATGGGCAAGAACGCCCTTCACCGTGTTCGCAGGGATCGCAGGGAAGAGCGCGGGCGAGAGCAGCGTCCAGCGCAGGAGAAGGGAGGGAGAGGATTTGAGATCTGAAATTTCAGATTTCAGATCGTGCTGACACGCATGCAATGTTGCCACGCCTTGCTGTCCACCGAGGATGATGTCGGTTGCCTCCCCCAATTTTTTAAAAACATTCACGAGTTCCGTTCCATGCTTGGGCCGAATATCGCACGAGGCGGCAAAGGCCAGCCGAACATTGCTGCGCAACCGGAGATATTCAGCCTGGTAGAGCTTGCCTTTCTCCGTCGCATGCGTGGCGGAGTCGAGCGCGATGCCGATGTTTCTCTCCGTGTCGAACAAGCCGGGATCGGTAGCAGTGACGGCCTGGCCCCGAACATAGCGGCGGTATTCACTTGCGGAAAGCCACTGCTGCTGTTCCTGCTTGCCAACCCTGACCGACTGAAACGCGTGAGTCAAAGGCTTGGGCAGATTCGTATCAAGACAGGGAACAACCTTCATGTCCAGATCAAGCGGGCAGGGATAGTAGACCTCGTTGTTCTTCACGGGAAAAGGCCCGAACGTCTTGAGCGCACCGAAACGACACGAGCTGAGCTGATTCTCCCCGTCACGTTTCGTATGGGCAGCCCCCTCCCATTCTTGACGCTCAGGCCATGTGCGGTGGAACGTATTGATGATGGCGTTCCAAAGTTGATCGGGACGTGGCCAGTTCGCGCCGAGACCCGCATCCGAGGCTTCCATCGGACGCGCATCGCGCATGAAAAGCAGGTCGCGCGGTTCAAGTGCATAAGTTGTTTCGCTCACGTTCACCCCTCCCCTCTGTTGCGATTGATAAAGGTCTCTGTCATAAAGAGACCGATGAAATCTTCCAAGTGTGCCGCCGTCTGTTCAAGATAACGGTCGGCAAGCGTGACCAGCGCATCTGCCTCCGGCGTTTGCAGTGCGATACCCTGATGTGACAGCACATGCCGAAACTCCAGCTTGATGACTTCGGCCATGTCCGGCATGGCACCGTGCAAGGCGTAAGGCTTAAGCAGTCCCGCCAGCGCGTACGGAAAACGTCCTGACAGTTTATCCGCGGCTGCAAGATCCGTGACGCTACGCATCAATTCGAGCGCAACGCTATCCCACTTGCATCCCCAGTTGATGATCTCACCGGAACGTTTATAGAGACTGACCGCAAGGGCCGATTTTTCGTAGTGTTTTTTTGCATGTTTCTCGGCGTTCCGCGCCTCACAAACCAGCATCTGCAGTGGCGCATTCTGATGCCCGATTGCTATACCAACTGAGGCGTCCGCTGAAGCGCCGGGAACAATCAGCGGAATGCCCGAATCGGCCACCACGTATCCTGGCTGAGTCACGGCCAATGGATAACGGTTGTGATTTCGCGGCGATTCGCCGCGAAAAAGCGCACGAAGCGCTTCCGCACACTCGATGGCCTTGGAAGCGGGCAACATGGCGAGCACATCGTCCCCGCCGGCATAAATCAGTTGCCCGTCATGCGCCTCCACAACGAGGCCGGCCAGATGCGTCGCAAAGTTGGCCAACGCCTCGCTGAACTGCAGATGATAAGACGGCGTCAACAACCGGCGAATCGCTGTTTTGCCTTTCGCCTTCAGGATCGGCTCCAGATAGGCTTGAGCAGAGGCCGACAGTTGCGCCAACAGAGCGGGTGTCTTGACGCCGGATACCCACTTGCCCATATCGTCCCCGTCCATGGCTAGAATCGCCACGTAAGGATTTGAAGAATTTGAAATTTTAGATTTCAGATTTTTGGCGGCAATTTCCGGCACGGAATCAAATGATAGCGCCATACCCATCTGCCCTTCTTTAATGCCCAGTTTGTCGCGCAGGTAAGGCACTTTATCCGAACGGCACCAAAGACGCTTGATGAGGTTCATCGCGCCGTAGCAATGGCTCTTCGTGAATAGCTTCTCATCCTCCTCGGCAAGCTGTCGCCAAAAAGCCTCGTCACCCACGCACTCCTCTTTGCCCGAAAGTGAGTCCTTCACCGCCGATTCAGGACTCCCGTTGTTCCAAGCCGTAAAATCACGCGTGTTCCGCCGCGCTGCCAGCTTGGCGTCCACCAAGGCATAGTGCGCAGACCAGAGAATCCCGGAACCTCTCAGCTTGGTCTTGCTCTCGTTGGTATAATATCGCGCATCACGATCCGCCTCGGGCAGATCAGCCTCGCCCAGCGCGAGCATATCACACAGTCGTTTGTAAGGCGGGTCATTCTCATCCGCAGCCGCTGGAAGCTCTTTGATCGCCGCCAGACACTCCTCCCGTCCCAGCCACGGCTGATAGGCCCATGCCGTCTGCGGAAACGCGGAGATTTGCGCATCCCAGCGGGCCTTCCATCCTTCGGACCGCACACCCGCCTTTTGAACGACCCAGCTCCAAACAGCCTCTCCGATCGCGGTCAGTTCGCTCCGGATTGCCTCTTCTGCGGCTTTGGCAAGCGCTTCCGCGCGATCAACGGGAACCACGGCAAGAAAACGGTTCGGGAGGGTCGGCGTCAACAGCCAACGCCCAGCGTGATCCCTTCCCTTTTCCTCCATCATGCGGTCCCACAATGTATCTTTGCCGCCCTTTCCGTCCGCATAGAGAGAACCATATATCTCCTCGCGGTGAAGGACATCGAAAATCCCGTTGCCACGCAAGTTGGGGAAAATCACCGCGTCAGGCCCCACCTGATCCGAGACGGCTTTCATCGCATGGCCCATCAGCCAAGAGAGCAGATAAGAGCCAGACCAAAGGTCGCGCGTGGAGCGAGCTTGAGCAATAAAATCCTGCACCGGACCCAACTGAAAAAGCAATAGTGCGGGCTTGACCTTGCCCTTCTCCATGCATCCCGCAAGTGCCGAGGTCACCGTCATGTGATTCCAGATCGAGTGATCAGGAATCCGGGTATCCGCAGGCAGAAAAGCGAGGTCCTTTGCGTAACTCTTGTCCGATGAAACCGCGTTTTCCAGCCAGCGGCGCCAGTAGAGAAAGTGCTTTTTGCGCCAATCATCTTCGGAAATGCCGTTGACCGCACCTTTGAGAATCTCGTGAATATGACCGCTGCGGCTACGGATGTCTCCCCCCACTTCAAACTGCGATGACGCCAGCGGATGCACAAAACTCTCACCAGGTCGCCCCGTGAATGTCGTCGCGCATTTTCTCTTAGGGAAAACGAATCGCTCTGCCGCCGACGCAAAATGGTCTGCCGCCTTCACAGCCGCGGCGATCCGGTTGCGCTCCTCTTCATCCGTAAAGCCAGCTCCCTGCTGGAAGCTCGCTGCTAGGCGTTCATGACCCGCAATATCAAAACACTTGTCCGGCGAATCGTGTAACAACGCCATCAATTTACATTCCCAGAACTCAGGAACAGGATCACTCATCGAATTATCTCCTTTCGGATAAACTTATCGGGATTGGGTCGCTTTCATGAAAAACAAAATAAACTATCACTCCATCTGACGGGCGCTTGCGGTTATCCGCGGATATCTGGGAAAACGTCCAGCCCCGTAAACCGGATCTTCGTCGTGGGATAGCGAAGCGATTTCCCTCGCTTCGGAACAAGCGTTTCCGCCAAGGGACTCAGCAACGGGTGACAGCCTAGCTTGCCCCTTGCTGAAGACAGCGTTTTGCTCACACTCTCGCTGTCGCTGGTCCTGAATCGCCCGCCATCCTTGAATTTGCAGACCCAATCCGGCGTGGACGGTTTACTCGAACTCGATGCAAGCCCTGCAAGCCTTTCGGCAAGACGCTCATGTTCAATAAAACCCTGACACAAAAATCCCATTGCCGCAAATTCTGTAGGGCTAAGCGTCACAGGAGGGCCACCGGCAACCTCGAGTTCTCCCGTCGCGCAGTCGAATGTGAGTACAGGATAGTTCTGAGGAGCAGGTGCTTGGCTTTGCACGCCCGCAACAAGAGCAGCATAACCCGGCGGTGCAGACTTAAAAGCACCTTCATACCAACCGCGCATGCGGACAAACGGC
>CAZSUM010000143.1:0-1102 GCA_964610015.1 uncultured Lentisphaeraceae bacterium | reverse complement strand
AATGGAACGGACTTTTCTGCCATCACGAGGCTGTTGATGGACAACCCCTTTTTCTGGGAACAGGAACGGCGGTTCAAGTGGGCCGTCGAATGGCGTATTCACTAAAACATGTAGAACGCGATCCTGTGCGCGTCCCAAGAGACTCATGCACGACATGAGCAACGCACCCATGGTCTTGCGTCCGCCTGCGATGGAAGCCAACACCGCAGTGGACGGATCTTCAGTAAAGGCTCTCAACTCGCGCAGGATAAAATCCGCCGCCGCCGCATTATCTTTGGTTGTCGCGATATCCGCCAAATCAGTCTTACCAGAAGGAGCTGGAAATAGCCGGACATGATCCGAAGCGACCCCGAACTTTAAATGCCCCTCCACGGGTAACCCGCGCCTTTCGATCGCTTTCACCAGACGGTCCCAACCGCAAAGGCGATCATCTCCCTGAAGAAAAAGCTGTCGATTGAGCGCATCACGCCCAGCGGTCGTTGTCAACACAATCACTCGGCTAGGAAGAACCGGCACAGGTTCACAGGCCAATGCCCAAACGGTTTCTGTCAGAACCGACGGCGACATGCCGAGCACGGCAAACAGAACCGCTTCACAATCACCCCCCGATTTAAAACTCCCCATTTGAGCTCCCATCTACAAGATCCAGAAAAATGGTTACTTCTAGAAGACCTATGAAAACTTTATGTATTCATATTGCACTCACTATCCTATCAAATCAAGTCCAATTTTATATCGGTAGGTTGCGGGCACGCGGCGGAAACGCGGCGGGGGGAAACGCACCGGGGTCAAACCTAAAAATTAAAATAACGATTCTGCGTTATGACCCATACTCCTTATCCAGCTTTTCTGAGATTTGTTCAACCGCTCGTTGATTCATACCGGCAAACTTACATAACATCTGCGCTGCCACCGGCTATCCTCCACTAGCGATTTATACAACCGTCTCACCCGACAATCAAAAAATATGAGCTTGGGTGCCCCAAACGGTTTTGTTATCATATGGCCATGTCTGAGCAGCAAATCATCGCCACATGGATTGCCTTCGCCATCACGTCGCTTCGGAAGATGACGGGGTGGTCGCTGGAACGCTTTCTCAGCG
>CAZSUM010000142.1:0-7495 GCA_964610015.1 uncultured Lentisphaeraceae bacterium | reverse complement strand
GGGGGGGGGATCGCCGGAAAAGATCTGCAGAGCAGGGGCACGCGCGTTGATACGCGTTTGGAGCTCTTCCCATGATTGAGGGGTTTCGTTCTGGTCTACAAGGTGTTGCGTCATGCTGGCGTGTAGACGATCATGATCCAGCCAGAGCACTGCGGCTGCGGCTGGGAGAAGGTCGACAAGGTGCACGGTTCCTAGCTTATTTTCAGCGCAGGGAGGTATCCAAAGCTCTTGTTCTTGGGCGATCGAACATTGTGTGGCAGGGTCAAAAGAACGGAGCGACTCCAGCTCGGTGCCCAAGAACTCTGCTCGCCAAGGAAGGGACGTTCCCGGGGGCCAGACATCAAGCAGTCCTCCGCGCACGGCCAGTTCTCCGGGAGAATCGACCTCCAAAACGCGCGTGTAGCCTGTGTCAATCAGGTGGGCAATGAGGGTGTCAAAAGCATAGTGCGTTGAGAGGTGTAGGGCCACCGAGGCGTTTTCCAAGGCTACGGGATCAGGCACGGGTTGTAACAAAGCCGGGAGAGAGGTAACGATGACAAACGAGCTCGTGTGTTTGGAAGATGCTTTTTGGGAGTGGAAGGGGATTGCCTGGGGCGCAGGTGTGAGGAGGCGAATTACGTTTAGACGTGCCCCTGCGACTTCAATATCCTCTGACGATTCTTGCGGAAATGCATAAGCGGTGATTGTGCTGTCGCGTCCCAGTGCACAGAGATCGCCATACACGCGATCCAGATCAGCAGGGCCCGGGGTGACGACTAAGGTTGTGTGCGCAGGCGCGTGTTGTGTTAGCGTGATGGCAGTGAGTGCAGCACTCACACCTGGCAAAGTAGGTGCAGCCAGACGCGTGGCCCCTTTTGGCAGGTGCTGCGTCATCAGTTCAGCAAAGCGGTGTGACAGTGAAATCACAAGTAAGAAAAGTTTAGCGCATCCCCTGGTCTCTGTCGAATACGCGTTGTATAAAATGAAATAGCACCGCTATCCGTGCGTAGCGAAACTGAGCCAAGGACGTGCGGACGTCTCGGGGAGACATCCCTACCAGAATATCCCACGCGGGGTGGGCGTATCCCCCTTCGGGACGCCGGTGCCTTGGCAGAGGTGCCGAGGCGTCCGCCGTCCGGAGAGCATTCGGAATGGGTAAAGGCTGTTCCGTATACAGAAGAGAGAAACTTGATTCAATTGCTATGTGACCAGACTAAGCGACTGTGTTAAGCTAGAAGCATGA
This sequence comes from uncultured Lentisphaeraceae bacterium, assembly GCA_964610015.1. Taxonomy (GTDB): domain Bacteria; phylum Verrucomicrobiota; class Kiritimatiellia; order RFP12; family UBA1067; genus CAZSUM01. The sequence goes on along the minus strand of CAZSUM010000142.1, from coordinate 6,273 downwards.
TTCATTAAGTAAAGATGAGTCGTACACTGTCGGACGGATGCAAGGAAGCGGGCCGATAGATGCGAAAAGCATAAACTGTAACACTCAGGGAGGGACCAATGAAGCAAACGGTAATGGGATGCGTCATGATGATGGGCTTGCTGACAGCGGGGACTGTTTCGGCAGCAGCGATGGGTGAAGAGGGTTTTATTTCTCTGTTTGACGGTAAGACATTGAATGGCTGGACTACACGGGGGGGGCAGTCACCCTACAAGATTGAGGATGGCGCGATTGTCGGAAGTTTCGGCGATGCGAGACGCAACTCATTTCTATGCACTGAAAAAGAGTATGGAAATTTTATTTTGCGTCTAGAGTTCAAATTTGAGGCTGGCAACTCGGGGGTTCAGTTCCGTTCTGCGGCACATCAACACGCGGATGGGTCTGACTCGGTTTACGGGTATCAATGTGAGATTGCGGGGCGTTCTCCGGTCACGGCGCGTATTTACGACGAGGGACGTCGCGGCTTCAAGTTCGGTCGGACGTGGCTCGATAATACGGAGTCTGCGGTGACTGCCAAATCTCTGGCAGCTTTCAAACAGGGTGATTGGAACCAAATGGAGATTCAGTGCATTGGGCCGTCGATTCGGACGTGGCTTAACAATGTACCCGTGGTCAACTTCTTTGATGACGCTGCCTTATCCGGATTTATCGGGCTTCAGGTCCATGCAACCAAAACACCCGATGGTAAGCCTTGCGCACGGTGGCGCAATATTCGTATCAAGGAGCTTGGAGCAAGCCAATGGACACCCTTCTTTAATAAAGGCACAGATGGCAAGTATGCGCTGAGCGGGGCACGATTCGTGTTACCCGAGGATTGGTCGTTCAATGATGCGGAGGGGGTCTTGGTCGGTCAACACAAAGAGGGCGAGAAGCGCGACGGACTCGTGGTGTCAGATAAGAATTACACGGATTTCATTGTGCGTGTCACCTATCAGCTTTTTGGGGGAAATAGCGCGCTCTATTTTCGTGCAGAGGAGGTTAATACGCCTTGGTTACTCAAGGGGTTTCAGAATGAGATTGCTGGGAACAGCAAGGACTCAGCTCTGTGGCATACCGCAGGTGATAAAACCAAGGGGCGTGGTTGGGTAGCACAAGATGACGAATTTATCGAAAAGGTTCGCAAGGCTAAAGGGTGGAATACGACTTGCACGGTTGCCTACGGTGATCGTCTGATCTCGATCCTCAACGGTCAGCGGACTGTGGATATGATGGATCCTCTTTGTGAGAAGAGCGGTAAAGTTGCCTTGCAACTCCATGGCGGCGCGAATGGTAAGATGTGGTTCAAGGATTTTGAGATTATGGAGATCACCCCTGAGATGCGTGCGTTGATCGACCGTTAAACGGCATTGAGAGCATGATGGATCCCTTGCGAAAGATATCGCAGGGGATCCGCTTGGGTTCACGGTAGCGCGTGCGCTGGTTGCGGCAAAAGAATAAAAGACCAGCACTTAGACCCAGACCCTGAGAACTTTCAAACAAGCGAAGTGAAAAGTCAGGGATATACGTATAGGGGATGGATGTGATATCATAAACCCCTCTTTTCAACTCCAAATGAGGACAAACAGGATATGAATAAAAAAACATTGCGCGATGTGGATTTAAAGGGCAAGCGGGTGGTTATGCGTGTGGATTTCAACGTGCCGATCAAAGAGGGCGTGATTCGCGATGACACACGTATCAAAGGCGCGTTGCCGTCGATCAAGTATGTTTTGGAAAAGGGTGGTAGCCTTGTGCTGATGAGTCATCTCGGGCGTCCGAAGGGCAAAGGATATGAGGTCGAGTTTTCGCTCAAGCCGGTGGCTGAATATCTGGCCAAGTTGTTGGGGCAGCCCGTGACGTTTGCCGCGGATTGTGCGAATGCGGATGCTGAAGTCGCGGCGCTTGCGCCGGGTGGCATTGTGATGCTTGAGAATACGCGTTTTTACAAGGCTGAAGATGGCAAGGTCAAGAAGGCCGAGGGGATGAGCGATGAAGAGGTCAGCGCGAAAAAGGCTGAGTTGAAAGTTAAGCGAGAGGCGCTGGCCAAGAAACTTGCATCCTATGGTGAGATTTACTGTAATGATGCTTTTGGTACGGCTCACCGTGCGCATGCCTCTACGGCTGTGATCTGCAAATTCATGAAGGAGAGTGTTGCTGGCTTCTTGATGGAGAAGGAGATCGAGTATCTAGGTAACGCGGTTGAAAAACCGGTGCGCCCCTTTGTCGCGATTCTCGGCGGTGCTAAGGTTTCGGATAAACTGGCGGTTGTCAATAATCTCCTCGACAAAGTGGATACGTTGATCATTGGTGGCGGGATGGCCTATACCTTTCTTAAGGCGCAGGGGCATGAGGTTGGCAAGTCTCTATGCGAAATGGAGCAACTTGAGTATGCCAACGAGATGGTTCAGAAAGCCAAGGCGAAAGGCAAGCGGCTGTTATTGCCGATTGATAACATTATCGCTGACAAGTTTGATGCTGAGGCCAATACTCAAGTGGTTGATAACGAAATTCCAGAAGGCTGGATGGCTCTGGACATTGGTCCCCAAACCACGGCTTTATATGCTCAGGCGATCAAAGAGTCGAAGACCGTGGTCTGGAATGGTCCCATGGGCTGTTTTGAGATGAAGAAGTTTGCGGCTGGCACGTTTGGCATTTGTCAGGCCGTGGCAGAAAGCGGGGCGGTTTCGATCATTGGTGGCGGCGATAGCGTGAGCGCGGTGAACAAGAGCGGTCTTGCGGACAAGATGACGCATATTTCGACGGGTGGCGGCGCTTCATTGGAATTCCTCGAAGGCAAAGAGTTGCCGGGTGTCGCGGCGTTGAGCGACAAATAAACGACGGCCAGTGTGTTTTCACAACAACATGTCATTAGCCCGATACACTTATTTAAGGTGTGTCGGGCTTGTTTTTTGCAAGGGTTTGAGCGTATCATATCCACATGATGAAACATGTGACGTATTGGCGTACGATGAATAACGGGTGGGTATTCATTCTTTTTGTCGCTCTTCCCCTCTTTGCTGGGAATTGGCCGCAGTGGCGTGGCCCGACGGGTAATGGTGTTGCAGAAGAGGGTGATTATCCGGTGATTTTCTCGCCAACGACGGGGGTTGTTTGGCGCGCGGAGTTGCCGGGTAGGGGGAGTTCCACACCTGTCGTATGGGACAATCAGATTGTTTTGACGTGTGGCATTGGCGCTGAGGACGATGCGCTCGATAGTGCTGTCTGTCTAGATTGGAAGAGCGGAAAAACAGTGTGGCAGGTTAGTTTTGGCAAGCAACGCAAGGGGCGCCATCGGCGGGGAGGGGGAAGTTGTCCTTCGCCGGTTACCGATGGAGAACGTTATTTTGTCTACTACAAGAGCGGGACGTTAGCGGCGCTCGATTTTGAGGGCCAGATACTCTGGCAGATCAATTTGCAAGCGCGATACGGTCAGGACAAGCTCTTGTGGGATCTAGGGACGAGTCCGGTTTTGGCTGATCATCGGTTGGTGGTGGCGGTGATGCAAGATGTAAATTCCTATCTGGTCGCATTTGACCCAGCGAGCGGCAAGGAACTTTGGCATGTGCCCCGTCCGTTTGAGGTTGCCGTTGAATCGGGCGATAGTTATACCACGCCACTGGTGACCCAGCAGGAGGGCCGAACAGTACTGGTTCTTTGGGGGGCAGGTCATTTAAGCGGACACGACGCGGCGGATGGTCGCATGCTTTGGTCCTGTGCGGGATTTAATCTGGAGCATAAGCCTCGTTGGCGTGACATTGCCTCTCCTGCGTTGGAGGGTGAATTGGCGATTATTCCCTATGGGCGTGAGCAATTTGTTGCGGGCGTGCGGATGGGGGGGGCCGGGGACATAACGGCGAGTGGCCGACTTTGGGAGAAACGTGGTATTGGAAGTGATAGTGCAACACCTGCGGTTGCAAACGGGTTAGCTTATGTTGTAAGCGTCAAGGGCGATTTAAGTTGCTTGTCGCTACAGAGCGGCCAAGAACAGTGGTGTGCGCGTGTGGCAGGAAAAGGGGCCTGTTACAGTTCACCGATATGGGCCGGAGGGCATCTCTACCTTTGTCGTGATACAGGGGATGTGTGCGTTGGTCGGGTTAGCGAGGGTGCTTGGCAACCGGTTCACCAGACCGTGTTTGACGACCATTTTGTTGCATCGCCTGTGGCTGTTAGGGGTCATCTACTCTTGCGTGGAGAGCGAGCACTCTGGTGTATTGGACCTACACCAAAAAAAGGGGCCCCTTGACAGGGGGAATAGGATTCAGTAAATTCATAACTCTTATTTCTAGCACATAAGCAGGTGTGGCTTGCCCGAAAATGGCGGCGACATCTTTTTGTGGTTTACCTACGAGGGATCAGGTATCGATGGCAGCTAAAAAGACAAAGACGACAGCGGTAAAAAAGGGTTCATCCGTCAAGAAAACGACGGCAAGGGACGTTAAGAAGGCTGTTGATGTAAAGCCCTCAAAGCCGAAAAAGAAGTCGATTTTAGTCGACTCATCCAAGAAACGTGACGCGACGGCATCAAACAAGGCCTCCAAAGGTGCGAAGCTTGAGGTAGCGAAAACCTCTATCCGCAAGAAAAAGGAGATTGCGTCAGTTAAGAAACCGGACATGTTGAAAAAGAAGACGAAGTCTGGTGGCAAGAAGAAGTCAGCCAAAGAGGAAAAGTTAGCCAAACAAAAGTCTGATAGCGAGAACGTGCTCACTCAGGGTGAGGACTCGGCCGTAACAGAGGAATCGCTGGATATCAATCCCGAGGAGTTGGCTAATCTGGAAAATGTTGAAAAGAGGTTGAGTGAGGGTCTGTCAGAGGGCGATGACTTAGACGATCTGGGGGTTGAGGCAGAAGATGAACCTTTTGATCCCGGCATGGAACTGGCCGATGCAGAGATTCACCTTGATTACGAAGGTGCGGAGTACACGGTTGATTATGAATCTGAGTTGTCGCTTGAGGCGGACCACATGGAGGCCAAGGTCAAGCGGGAGGAGCGTAGCGAGCGGATCAAGACGTTGATTAAACGTGCTGAGGCGCAGGGCGGCTATCTAACCTACGACAACATTAACGAGATTTTGCCCAGCAAGGTGATCAAGGACACGGATATTGAGTCATATCTGGCGATCCTGCGAGGCATGGATATTGAGATCATCGATGCGTCAGAGGTTGAGCGGTTTCGCAGTGAGCACGATCAGGAAGAGCAACGCGGTCGTAGTAGTCGGATGGACTTCTTTGATGATCCGATTCGTATGTACCTGCATCAGATGGGTCAGGTCCCTCTGTTGACACGTGAGCAAGAGGTTGAGATCTGCAAGCGGATTGAAGTAGCGGAAAGCGACGAGCGGACCATGTTCAATCAGTACGCCTTTACACCGCGGCTCTATCTCGAGTTGCTCGATCGTCTTGAGACCGGCATGGAGCGTTTTGATCGCGTTGTGACAGACAAATACGCGGATAGTCGGGATGCTTATATGGAGGGCTCTGGAAAACTAAAGAAAAGCCTTCAGACTGTCCGTGCTAAAATCCTGAAAGCATACGATGCTGTCATGGCGTGTGAAAAGGATTCGCCAAAGCGTAAGCGTCAGGAGAAGTCGTTAGAGAAGGTTCGTAACGAACTGATCGGCGTGTTTCAGAGTTTAAATTTCAAACAGAAGATTTTGGAAAGTCTCTGCTCTGAGGCGGATGAGAAGATCTACCGTCCCTACAAGGCTCTGCTCAATGAGCAGGCCAAGTTGGATAAGCAGCGGCAGACCAAGAAACGGGATCAAAGTTTGCAGGAGATCGCGTTGCGTATCGGTGCGATCGAGCAGGACTTTGGAATGGAGTCCTCTGAGTTTCTTACGAAGTTCGAGGCACTCCGTGAGGTGTTGCGATCTGGGCAGAAGGCTAGAACCGAGATGGTTGAGGCCAATCTGCGACTGGTGATCAGCATCGTTAAGAAGTACATGAACCGGGGCCTTTCATTCCTCGATCTGATTCAGGAGGGGAATACCGGTTTGATGAAGGCTGTCGAGAAGTTTGAGTATCGGCGCGGATACAAGTTTAGTACCTATGCGACCTGGTGGATCCGGCAGGCAGCTACACGGGCCATTGCGGATCAAGCGCGGACGATCCGGATTCCGGTCCACATGATCGAGACGATCAATAAGCTGTTGCGCGTGCAGAAGAAGCTTGTTCAGGAGTTAGGGCGTGAGCCCACGCCTGAAGAGGCGGCTGAGGAAATGGATATTCCGGTTGAGCGCGTACGTGCAGTTTACCGA
>CAZSUM010000141.1:0-7554 GCA_964610015.1 uncultured Lentisphaeraceae bacterium | reverse complement strand
CAGATCCACGCCGTTATTTTCTGCTCATGAGCAGAAAATAACGGCGTGGATCTGCGGCCTCAACGAGTTGGCAATAACTGAAAAGGATTTTGCCACGCAGAACATGCTCAAATGGTTTATTGATGAGCAGGTCGAAGAGGAGGCCAATGCGACTGATGTGATCTGGATGCTGGAGATGAGTTCAGGATCCAAAGGTGCGCTGTTCATGGCTGACAAGACGCTTGGTAAACGCAAGGCGGAGTAAGCGCGAACAGAACCTAGGTCAATAGTTCTGTGACGACAAAGCGTGCGGCCTGTAGAGGCCGCACTTTTTTTATAAAGCTGGGGGTGACGGATTAGGGGTAAGACGTGCTCTGGCCAAGCTTCTTTTTAGCGATTAAAAAAGGCATCGATTAACGTGCGTGCCACGCTGATACGCGAGGGAATCGGCGGTAGATTGTTGCTGTCGAACCACCCCGCCTCAGCAATTTCCTCTCCGTCAGGGCGGATTTCGCCGGAGTCATAGGCCGCCGTAAATCCGATCATGAGGTTGTTGGGATAAGACCAAGGTTGACTGGTGGCATAACGGATATCTTTAATTCGAATGCCAACTTCTTCATTCACTTCACGGGCAACGGCTTGTTCGAGCGTCTCGGCTGCTTCTACAAAGCCTGCCACCAAACTCCAAAAAGGGAGTTGGTTGCCAGTTTTATGCGCAAGCAGAATCTGGTTCCCTTTGTGGATCAGCGTAATCACAACGGGGTTGATACGTGGGTAACAGATGTAATGACAAGAGGGACACGCCATGGCATGCTCGGTATGATGACGCACCATGGGGGTTCCACACTTGCCACAAAAGCGGTGTGTCTGGTGCCAGTAGAGAATTTGGCGGGCGAGTCCAGCTTGTTGTGAGACTTCAGGGGAGACAAGGTCGAAGAGTGCACGCAAGCCAATGAGTTCTGCATCAGCGGTGGGGGGGGTATTGGCCTCAGCAACCCAACGTTGATCTGGCAATTCTGCAAGGGGTGTTATGCCGGGGGCCGCATCGGTTTTGAAGAGGTGTTCGATTCTTTTAGGTGTGCGACGAATCCAGAGGTGTTCATTTTTGAAGCAGAAGCATGTCTTCACGGATTGAGGACCTTAATATAGCCATGAATAAGCGCTGCCAGATGAGCGGCATCGGTCTGCTCCAATCGGGCTAGGACACGTTGCCAACGAAAGGCAAGACTGCCTTTGTCATCAACCGGGCGATGTTTAAAAAGTTTATCAAAGGCTCGTTGATGCAAGCGATACTCTTGTTGCATCTGCTCAAGTCGTTGACGGAAAGAAGAGAGGTAGATTTTTGCAAACTCGGTCGCATTTGGTATCACTTGATCGCGTTTGTTGACGGGGAGAGCATAATCTTTTGCATTGGTTCCCAGTGGGTCATTGTACTGGGCGATTGAACCGGTGTGATCGGTAACGATCAGGTGGTCGGGTAGATTGTTGGCGTCGCAGACAATCACTTCATCGCCATCATCGAAGATGGCACGGCCTTCCAGTGTGGCACGACCGATCACACAGTTGATGGCTGCCGCTTCGCCCAACAGTCGCGCTAAACGTCGGTTAAACTCGGAATTCTGGTAGTGGTGAGGCTGAATTTTATCGGTCACAGTTCCCGCCACATAGTGCCTTTCAAAATAGACGGCCCAACATCGCGAGCCAGTATATTTCGTATTTGAACCGGTATAGATCACCGGCATGCGCGATGTTGAAACATGCGCGGGTAGATGCATGCCGAGCTGTCGGCAGGCGAGACGTCGATCCAGCACGTAATCTGTGTAGTCGACAGACTCCATGATGGCCTGCAACAGATCTTTGCCGTCATCTAAGTGTTCGCAGATCCCCCATTTCTGAAAACGAATGACACGCAGCTCCAGTTCTGGATTGCCGACCTCTTTAACTTGAATCAAGTAGACATTCGCGCGTTGATGCCCTGTGGGAGAGCGAATGGAAAGCGATCGGCTGATTCGCCCAATATTGATGTACTCGATGTTGCAGAACTGGCGAATGTAATTAAAGATAAGCTCTTTTGCGGTTGGGTCACAGAGCGAGCGCAACTCTGGGTCAGCGGGAGTCACATCGAGTTCCTCGAACACGGAATCAAAAATCAGTTCCCCTTCCTGCATACGGCATCCCGGGAGCCATTCGATTTGCATATAATACTCAGGGGATATCCCATCAACGAGGGAATCTGAGGCAACGGCGTTAGGCTGTGTACTGATCGTGTCGCAGAGTAGATTGCGCCACACCATATTTCCAAAAGTTTCGGATCTAAGGGCACTCGGAACATTATCACGAAAGACGCGAAGGAGTTTTTTATAGGCGCTGCGTAACTTATCAATGGGGAGTTCTTGCGCATTGAGCGCTTCAAAGGCTTGACGCGTGAAGAGGCATCCCAGAGGAAAAATGTCGATTTCAGGATATCCGAAGCGGTTGCGTTGTGCGCTATAGGTGACGATTTCTATCAGGTGTTTGCGAAAAGAGGCATCAGGTAACGTGCCCAGCCAAGTGAAGGTGTCGAGCGTCAGAAAGCGTGTGCCTGTTGCGGGATTGTAGAAGTAGATCGGGTTACAGCCAATCGCGATGCGTGCATTGGCGATGCGTTGATTCATCTCTTCCGGAGAGACCGGCATGCGGCTCATGCGCCAATTTTCTCCTCGGGCACGCAAAGCGTTACGAATCAGATGATTTTTTGTATTGAGAAAAAGGATCTTACGTTTTGAAACGAGTGTATGGAGTATTTCATCAGCTTGAAACGCGAGGTCCATCTCGTAAGGGTCAGGACGAATCAGTACGTGTTGGTCATCAAAAAGTAGATCAACCGAATTTGAGAGTTCTTCATTCGTTTCAATGGATGTCAAGGGGGGCAACTGAGCCTGAGCACGTTCGCGGTTTAGTTCGTGGATCCAAGCGATGCGTTGTGTGGCGTGGATGCCCGGTAGCGTAACTAGACCCGGAGTTTTGAGAAAAAGGGTTCCAATCCGGGCTTTGAGGCGTCCCGTTTCATCGCGTGAAAAGATCTGTTCACCAAGGTGTTTAATCATAAGGGTAAAAGATCTGCTTAGGTTGGTTGGCAACTCCGCTGAGCCGACTCCAGTGTGTTGTAGAGTAGCAGGGTGATGGTCATGGGGCCCACGCCGCCGGGGACGGGTGTAATCAGCGAAGCAACGGTTTGTGCAGAGTCAAAATCGACATCGCCCACAAGGCGAAAGCCATTTTTACGGGAGGCATCCGGGATTCTGTTAACGCCCACATCAATGACGGTCGCGCCAGGTTTGATCATCTCTCCGGTTACGGTGCCAGGTCGACCCGCTGCCACTACGAGAATATCGGCTTGGCGCGTAAAAGCAGCTAAATCACGGGTTCCTGTATGACAGATGGTAACCGTGGCATTGCCACCTTCGGCTTTACGCATGAGGAGGTGGGCGACTGGTTTGCCAACGATGTTGCTACGTCCGACCACGACGGCATGTTGACCACTTGTAGTAACGCCTGCTTTAAGCAGCATTTGAATGATTCCGTGGGGTGTACAGGGCAGAAAACAGGTTTCGCCAATCATCATTCGACCCACGTTGACAGGCGTGAAGCCATCGACATCTTTTTCAGGTGCAATGGCATTGATAACCGCGCGTTCATCAATATGTTTTGGCAGGGGAAGTTGCACCAAGATACCGTGAATTTTGGGGTCACTATTCATGCGATGAACAAGGGCAAGCGCTTCATCTTGGGTTGTTTCTGCTGGCAGGCGTACGTCTTCAGAGTACATGCCAGCTTCTTCACAGGCGCGTTCCTTAGCGGTTACGTAGGAGGTTGAGGCGGGGTCTACACCGATCAAAATCACGCCAAGTCCTGGTGTGATATTCGCTCGGCGTTTAAGGTCAGCGACCTGGCTTTTAATTTCGGCCCGCATGTCAGCCGCGAGTTTTTTGCCATCAAGGATTTTTGCTTGCATAAACGTAGTTGAGAGGTTGTGTTTTACGGAAAAGAAACCATGACGATTAGTTGTCGTGAGGTCGCTTAGTGCTGTATTCAATGTGTACTGCAGTAGATGATGAGATTGGCTCCGATTCGTAAGGCATCTCCTGTTTCGTAACCATAAGAAAGCGGATGTTCGTCTCCTTGCCAACCGGCGGCCATATCAAAAGGACTGTAAATGACTGCTGTTCGGGAGTCAATGGTTATCCCTTTTAGGCAGGGCGTTTTTAGAGTGGGATATTTAGCACGCGCGGCTAGGGTATAGCGTACCGTTTGAATTGCAAAAGGACCCTGCGTAAAGACAGCATGATCCAGAGGAAGTGGTTCAAAGGCGAGTTGGGGAAGGACACGTTGAAGCTCACGAGAAACGCTACTGGCAAAGGCGCTCAACCCCAGCGCGTTATCGATCAGCAGATAGCCGCCCTGGGTGAGGTAGCCTCTTAGCGCGGCGATCTCCGAGTCGCTGAACGTAAAGTCGCTGATACCTGTGAGATAGAGAAACCCATAGTTGGAAAGAGGGTCTTTGTCTAGTTTAACCGTGTGGATTTGGTAGGATGATTTGATGTAGAGGTTTTTTTTCATAAAACGCAGGAGGTTGTTCGCTCCCCCGGGTTCAGTCTGCCAGACTCCGCTGGTCCGGATTTGAGCAAAAACGACCGGATCGGTGGCCTCGGCAAGTTCTTCTTCGCTGTAGATTTGCGCTTTGGCGTGAGATTGACCTACGCGAAAGTAGCCCAGTGCGTAAGCGACGAGGTTAAGTCCTAGGCTTAGGGCTGAGGTAGGATGGTAAAAATCGGCTTTCTGAATGAGGTCAGGGGTTGTTCGGTCCCATCCTGCGCCCATGCCATAAGGAGAAACAATCGCAGCGACACGCGATCCGATGTATACCGCGTCTAGCACAGGGAGGATCGCGGTTTGCGTTCGGGTGTCGAGCGCAACGCTGTCATTCACCATATGAAAGATCGGGTGGTCTTCAGGTAGCCGTCTGATCTGAGCTTCTGGAATCAAAAGGCGCAGTTCCGAGAGCGCGGAGGTGTAGAAATAAGGCGATCCGACTACAGAATCAAACCAGATCATGCCGCCTGCGAGCAGATATCGGCGGAGGGTTTCGTGATCGGCATGGTTGAAACGAAGGGCTCGGCCACCAGAAAAATAGAGTACCGGTATTTGTGCTGGAGTGGCGTTAAACCCCTGAAGGGTGGTGACCTCAACCTGATACGGAATGTTGAGATGCTGTTCTGCGGTACGCAGGAGCGACTGGCAGTCGGACGGGACCATGTTCCAGTCGAACACACGTGTGGTCTGTCCGTTGTCCCAAGTGTAATCCAGATACGAGCCCCAGATGACTTTGCCGATCAAGGTCGAGGGGGTCGGGGGCCGTTTTTTTTCTGAACGCCGTAGCGGAGTTGCGGGTAAAGGGAGCGGCGGCAAGGCTTCGCCTCCTTGTCGCATCTGCGGAGTCGCTTTGGGCGGTAAGCCAACGGGACGTAAGTAATCATCCTCACTGATCGCGCCAACCGGACCGGCTGACAGGCAGGCGAGAATAAAGATGATCGAAAAACGTGCCATCATCATGGCAAGGGCTCCTCTTTTCTACGTTCTATAACCTTTAACAGTGTTCGGGCTTCAACCTCTTCCAAACTCCAAGGGCTTTCTTGTCGAATCTGCCGGATTTGTTGCAGGGCAGGAATGAACTGATTCATGGTGACTTGCAGTTTGGCGAGTTCCAACCGTAATTTTGGCGTGTACGTCTGATCAACCTCTGCACGTAAAGCGCGTTGTAAGCAAACCATGGCTTTACGTGGTTGATGGTTTCCTATGAGCGCCTGTACCTTGAGTAGATTCGTTCGCGGGGAGGCCCGCTCTTCGGGAAGTTCCCATTCAAGCATATCGACTTCAGGCAGACTCTCTCGATAAAGACCTTGGGTCAACAAATTCTGTATTCGAAAGTACCGACTATGATACGCGAATACTCTTTTTTTGTCGATACCTGTTTGGTTTACAACGTCTGAAGGCGGAGGGATTGCGGCGTACTGTTTGATGGCGCTGGCTAAGTCGTCTAAGATCAAGGCGGTGTCTGCTAGATAAATATCCAATAAACGTGCTTCCCACTCTTGCAACGTTTCGCGTTTAATGTTGACCAGAATTTCACGTGCCTCTTGTGGTCGATTGAGGCAGAGGTTGAGCATGCCGCCATAGTGCAGCGCTGCAGTCGCAAGCGTGTGAGGATCGTCTCCTTTTTTAAGAAGCAACCGAAAACAGCGCTCAGCCAGTTCATACTGTTCATCGACCTGTTGTACAGCTAAGGCCAAACGCATCAGCAGGGGGCCGAGGGTTTGAACGGGAATCTTTTCTGCGGCAGACAACACTCGTTCGCCAAACTCGGCGGCCTGATGTTCTTTGAGAAAGAAGAGATAGCCCTCTGTGATGAGCGCATATCCTTGGGGTTGGATATATGCTTCACGCTCTTGGCGGACTGCCTGATCGAGCAGGTTCAGAGCACCCGCCTCATTGGGTTCGTTCTGTCCGTAGCGTGGGGTCACGCGAATGCGCTGTTGGCAGAGGGTTGGGTTTTCTTTGGACTTATCAGAGGTGACCGTCAGGGTGACGAGACACTCTCCTTGAGCAAAAAAGAGATGATTGGTCACGCGCCCGGTTGCTTTTGTACCATCATCAAAGTGCCAGTGGTACTCTGCCTGCGAAGGGGTTGCCGAGGGCGTGGCTTCAAGCAAAAAGGCTTGGACCATCTGTTCTCCCACGACAAAGCCATTGGTGTGTTCCCAAATAAAATCAGCCACGCGATGCCCGTTACGCGACACCAAAGGTCCAACACGAGCATAGCAAACCCGTGTAAAGGCATCAGGTGGCAGTACGGTATGACGCGTTTCGTGGGGCGGAATCATGGCTGCAATGGCATAAGATTGGGCACTGCTGTTGGCATGCAGAAAGGTAAAACGGTGTTTGCCTTTGGCGAGTTGAACGCTTCCACGTCGACTGCCATCCAGCCCTGGGGTGACAGGGTGTTTGCCGGGCCAAGCTGTGATCAGTTTATTGTTGATCAACAGAAACGAGGCGTCTGTGGAGGCCACGCAAAATTGTGTCAGACCGCTGTTGGTTACAACGAGAACGCCGTCATATTGATGCAAGACGTTTTCATTTGCACCAAATGGGTTGCTGGAGGAGAAAACCTGGGATTCAAAACGTCCACCTTGAGGAAGCGATTTTTCCCAGAGCGCGTTGAATTCTGCAACGGTGTTGACCTCAGTTCCGTCATACTGGCGAGCCCGGTGACAAAGTCCGGAACAAAGGGGGGCGTCTGAAGGCGAGAGGGGGTCTGTTGTCGAAGGATAGAGAAAAAAGAGTTGTCCTGGTTTGGCATCAAAATAGAAGGTGCAACGGCTTCCTGCGCGGTCGAGCAGGGTATATGGGTGTGGGGTTCCGTGGGCATCGACCAGTTTGAATCCCGTAAAGCGCTCATCGAGAAAAACCGTGGTGGTCGCGGTCACGGTCTCTGCTTGGGTTTCTTCAACCTTTAATTCACGCCGAAAGGAGGCGCTT
>CAZSUM010000140.1:0-7622 GCA_964610015.1 uncultured Lentisphaeraceae bacterium | reverse complement strand
GACCAAGGGGGCCGAGGCTACGTAGCGAGAGCGTTTTGTTCTCGTACGTGAGCACCGTACGTTTTGGGAGTACGGCATTTTCCGCCAGGGTTTCAAAGGCCCCTTTACGGGTTGCGCAGGCAGGTGTACTCAAGACGCGTCTGCTGGGGCTTTGTCTAGGATCTTATCAGCACCGCCGACCCCTAAACGGTCTACATTCATACGCACAAACATGACGGCGCGTTCCCAGTCATGGATACCGCCAGAGGCCTTGACTTTAACTCGGCCAGCGCAGGTTTTGAGCATCACCTGCACCTTTTCGACCGTCGCCCCTTCGCCATTAAACCCCGTTGATGTTTTGACGAAATCGGCACCAGCGGTGATGGCCAGTTCGCAGGCGCAAGCAACTTGTCCCAAGGTCAGTAAGCCGGTTTCCAAGATGACCTTTATTAGAACACCTTTGGGCTTTGCCACTGCGACAACCGCAGCGATATCGCGCTTCACATACTCTTCATCGCCGGAGAGAAACTTACCGATATTCATGACCATGTCCAACTCATCAGCACCATCCTCAATGGCTAGGGTAGCTTCGAGCGCTTTGACTTCAGAACGACAGGCACCATGTGGAAAGCCAACCACGACTGAGACGGTCGTGAGTGAGCCTTTGAGTAATTGCTTAGCAAGTGCTGTATCGGTGGGGCGTACGCAGAGGTTACCGATACCCCGCGTGAGGCACAGGGTCGTAGCCTTGCGGATATCGGCATCGGTCATAGCAGGCTTTAATACCGCGTGATCCATGATCTTGGCTACGGCTGCTTTTGTGATCGTCGTTTCACTCATGGAGTATTGTCCTTTTAAATTGATAACAGGAAGGACTGCCAGGCATCAGGCAGGTGCGCTCAGGGTTCTTCTTTTGCCGAGTCCGTGTTTTTTGATGCTGGTGGCAAGAGAAACTCGCGTTCTGTTCTGACCGTGATCTTTTCTCCATCGGAGGTTATTTCGACATGACCGTTCACGCCAGTTACATACACGGTTGAGCCAACTGCTTGGTAGACTTTCCACGCTGGGATGGATTGTGCCCAAGGCAACCAGACGCTACCGACCGCCACAGTCGGTCGCGTTGCTTCAGCCTCCTCGCGAATCGAATGGATGCCGTGGCTCGGCAGAATACAGACATCGCATTTCTTCTTCTCAGGCGGAAGCATGGGCCACAGCCGTTCTTTCAGGTAATCCTCCTGAATGTCTCCAACAATAAAAAAAACAACGTTGCCGTGACGGATGCGAAGGGCGATTGCATTTGCATTGAGCAAATGATGGGTAACGCCGTCATTTTTTGGACGCGTCTCTGAATGCAAAACATCAAAAAATTCTTTGGGTGGCGAGAGAATTTCCACTTCGAGTTGTTCATCCCAGTTGAGTTTATCGCCTGCACAGACCGTCTGATAAGCATTTGGAAAGCGCTGGCGGTACTGGTCGCGTAACTTGGCATATAATCCCAATTCGCCCTTGTTGTTGTCCTCCGTGATTCCGGGTAGTGTGTAGCCGGTATCCCAGAGTCTAAGAATGGGAAAATGGTCTATCAGCCAGATGAATCCACCGAAGTGGTCGGCGTGCGCATGACTGATGATGAGGCCGTCGATTTTTGTAATTCTGCGTGCGTGCAGGTATGGAGCAATCAGATCGCGGCCAGTATTGTGGATGGTTTTAAATTTAGGCGAATCAGGGGTAAAATACCCGTTGCCAGTGTCATAGAGATAGGTGGCTCCATTCGGCGTTCGCATGAGTACCGCCTGTCCTGCGCCGCCGCATCCCTCAGCTTTTGGAACATTGAGAACAGTCATCGTGAACTGGCCCAACTCTGAGTTGGCGGCGGTGCACAGCATCGCAACGAAGGTAAGAAATGCTAAGAGAAACAATTTTTGCCAACACGTTTCCATTATCATAAGGCCTTTCATTGCTGTTTACCCCCTAGCTTGTAAGATAGGGGGGCGTTGACGAGTTGTCGCAACACTGGACTTGCCCATAGGCCACTGTGTTGCGGCGTTTTGGCATTGAGTTGGCGTTACCGGAACAGGTTCAAGAAAGGGCATCCCGGTTTTTTTAGATCGATCACGCTAAGGGAGTGTACGTCATCATTGCGGGTGTTTTTCAATCCAGGGAAGGCCATATCAAAGTTCACAACCAGTAATTTGTCACCCCATACCATCGGTTCGCACGGCTGATCCAGCAGGCCATCGGCACCATCGATGTCGTCGTTTTCCCAGAGCAGTCCCATTTTTCCCTCTTTGATATCCCAATAACGAATGGCATTGCGTTCTGAATCAGTGATGATGACCCAGTTCTTCTTGGCGTAATAGCAGATGCCGTCACAGCAAGGAAACACCGTGGGATCATTGAACAGGGTGGCTGGTTTTTCATACGTGCCGTCTGTTTTCAGTTTGAGGGTATAGAAGTGGCCATCACCGAAGTTGCCTGTGTAGAGGTTGCCTTTTTGATCGATACAGAGGCCATCTGCACTTGCTGTATCCTTGCGGTGTGCAAGCGGGGTCGTTTCGGTAACGCCAAGGCAGTAGGGGTCATTCGCTGCCTGCTCCTTGGGTAAAAGACCGACGGGACGATCGTTAAAAGCACTTAAGGGCACACGATAGACGCCGCCCAAGTTCTTGCCCGGCACGTCAAAAAAAGTGTCCGTAAAGAAAATTGCATTACCGCGGACACGCAGCGCATTGGCGAGTTTGATATTTTCAACAACCGGTTCGATTCGTACGGGTTCACCTGCTTTGTCAATCACCACCCGCATGATGCGAGATTTATAGTTTTTGTTGTTAAAATACTGATTATCACAGTAATAAAGGTTCCCATCTTGAGCAAACTCCATACCCATGGGTGCGCCACGTCCGGTTTCTGGATGAATGAGCGCTGTGACAAAGATCGACCATTGACCAGACGTTTTATCCATTTTTAAAATGGCACCCGGATACGAGGGATTGACATAATTGGGCGCAGCCATATAGATATTGTCATGTGAGTCCTGCGCCATACCATCGGGTGTGTTGACGTGGTCGCCAAACTGTTTAAAGAGCTTTGGACGGTATTGTTCATTAAGGTTGCTGTCACTCTTTGCCCCCGCATCTGCATGCACCGTTGCTGTCAGGATTAAACTGACAATAAAAAACATCGTCGATCTATTCATTGCTTGCCCTTTCGTTTTTTTTATGGCTACGGATTTCTTGCGTATGCCAAAACTGATCGAAATTATACATTATCTTTGAACTTTTGTGGATTGGAAACAGGACTTTCTTTTTAGCAAGGTGCTGTCTCGTTTTATTGCCCCAAGGCGTTTTCACGCGGTAAAACTGTGAAAAGCGGTCCAACGTTGCGTCAGTTTGATGCACAGGGTATACTCGACTGTCCTAAATTCTGCTTATTTTGTAGGGGAACAAAATAACTTAAGAGGGGGATCATGAGAACAGAAAAGATCTTACATGTTGCTGTTGCAGGGGTGATGGGGTGGGTGGGTGTGGCTCTGGCCGACGTGCAGAGGATGGTCTACTGGAGCTTTGACGAGTCAAAAGGTCAGTCCGGTGTGGTGACATCGCTCGTGCAAGAGGCTGGTGCGGAAAATCTACTGGCTAAGCGGGCGATAGGGGCGCCGGCTTTTAGTTCTGAGGTGATTCCCACGTCGACTCGTCAGATTTCATGCGGCAACAGTGGTGTCGTGGTGAATTCGGAAAACTCGGGCTCGCTCTTCTTTGACGGCAAATCGATGGTTACGGCGGTCGGTACGTTTTGTCCCAAAGCCTTCACGGTGGAAGCTTTCATTAAGGTCTATGCGCACCACGATTATCCATTGATCGTGGGTAAAGTTCGTGATCGCGTGAGGAATTCGGCCACGTGGTCGTTGTCAATCAGTGGCAAAAAGATGCGCACTCGGTTCGACACGTATCCCAAAGGCGCAGACTGGCCTCCCGCAAACGGCGGGTTTAACCAGTCGTTCAGTTCAGGGGTGGATATCGAGGATGGGCAGTGGCATCACGTCGCCTTTTCGTATGCGGACCAGATGGTTAAGATGTATGTGGACTATCTGCCTTGTGGCGGCGAGTGCAAGACCGCCTTTCCGATTGTCTATACCGACGGTGACCTCTGCATTGGCAATGGTGCGGGTGAAGGTCCGTTTAACGGGTGGATCGACGAAGTTCGCATGACGCCGGAAGTGCTGGAACCAGATCAATTCCTATATGCTATGCCCTTCAGCGATGTGATCAGGAACGAGTGGTTGATTCAACGCGGCCCTCAGACACTCCCCGTTGCAGCGGCATGGGACGAGTGGACGCGAACTGACCGCATTGTACGGCGTCAGGTAGCCGAAGACCAACCAGGGGCGGCAGAACGTCGAGTTAAGCTGACCGCGTTGAAGCAACGGTTAGACGAGGTTACCGCGAAGAACGCGAAGAGTCTCTTCTTTGATGTGCGTGCTCTGAAACGTGAGTGCTTGTTGGGCGACGTTCAGGTTGATTTCAACTCAGTCCTCTGTATCGACAATCCAACGGTCGAGGGATCAGAGGCCTATCATGAGGTGCGTCACCGTACAGAGAACTGCGCCACTTATGGAGGCCGCCTCGTGATCCTCGATGGGTTGACCCCTGACGCCTCCGTGCGTGTGCTCGCCCCGCAGGATGGCACACCCGCCGCGTTTTGGCGGCCCGACCTCTCCTTTGATGCTACACGCGTGCTCTACTGTATGAAGCTGACGAATGAGCCTGCGTACCATTTGTACGAAACCGAGGTGAACGGCTCTGCCACGCGCCAGATCACACGAGGTCAGTATAACGATCTCGATCCGATCTACACGGCAGATGACAGCATTGTTTTTTCGACATCGCGATGTAATCAATTCTTACGTTGTGGCGACTCTAAATTTCGGATGTTCATTTTGGCTCGGTGCGACAAGGACGGAAAGAAGATCTACTTCATCAGTGCCAACAACGAGGCGGATTTCACTCCGACGGCGTTGCCTGATGGACGTATTCTCTACACGCGATGGGAGTACGTTGACCGGGAAGTGAACCGTGTTCAGAGCCTTTGGACCGTCAATCCTGATGGGACTGCGGCGACTGCTTATTGGGGTAACCAGAGCTATTGGCCGGACATGCAGTTGAATGCGCGATCCATTCCTGGTAGTACGCGCGTGCTTCTGCACGCGCCGGGGCACCATGCGATTTACGATGGGCCTCTGGCCGTGATTGATTCGACTGAGGGGATGAATTATCCCGACGGCATCTATAATTTGACTCCCCATATTCCTTGGGCTGAGGTCGGGCGTGGTCCCAAGGACAAACCTTACAATACTGATTTTACTGCGCCGAAATGTTATCAGGCCTTTCAAACACCTTTTCCACTTGGTAAAGACCTTTTTTTGGTATCAGCACGGACCGGGGAGAGTCCCTCCCTTAGTCGAGACGCCAACCCTAGTGTGTTTAAACTCTATCTGATGGACTACGACGGGAACATGGAACTGCTCTACACTGGCCAGCATAATATTTTGCATGCGCAACCCGTGCGGCCACGTCAACGCCCGCCGATTCTTCCCTCTACCGTCAAATGGCCGGGTAAGATGATACGTGCCGATCAGACGCCCGAAGACGCCGTGTTGTATAGTGCTAATGTTTACGAAGGCACCTCGATCCCGCGAGGCCGGGTCAAAGCGCTACGCGTTATGGAAATCGGATCCGTCACCTATACGGATTGCGCGGGCTGGCGTTCCTCCATGCGCGAGTCTAGTCCATACCGCGAGGTGGGTGCGGTTCCGATGAGGTCTTGGCAGTTACCGGGTTCACCCGCAATCTCCTTTTTGTATGACGAGGGGGTTAAGCGTGTACTGGGTACAGTTCCGGTTGAAGACGATGGCAGTGTCTACTTCAGAATCCCCGCAGTCCGTTCGGTTTATTTTCAACTTTTGGATACCCAGGGACGTTGTCTTCAGACGATGCGGTCATTTACCCATAGTATGCCTGGAGAATATCGTGGCTGTGTGGGGTGCCACGAAACACGCGCGTCTGTCTCACCGTCAACGACGCCTACCCTAGCGATGAAACGCGGAGCCAGTATACTCGAGCCTCCGCCATGGCAAGATGAGACCATCAGTTTTCCGCGTTTCGTGCAGCCGGTGCTCGACAAAAACTGCATTAGCTGTCATGGAGGTCAGGCACCAAAATCCGGGCTTGATCTGACGCATCGCACAGAGGAGGGGCGGACCGTTAGTTGGCCCTATGTACTGTTGGTGTTTGGTAAAAAACCAACAGATTTAGCCGATTCCGTAAAAAAGACAATCGCGAGTCCGCTCTTTCCATACTACACCTATCCCAATTCGGAATGGCAGGTAGTCTCACAGGATACGGTTGTTCCGCCAATGACCGCGCTGTCGTATCAAAGTAAGCTGATCCGAATCGCCACGGGAGGAAAGCACCATGGTGTACGGGTGAGCCCATTGGAAGAGGCCCGGCTTGTGGCGTGGGTGGACGCGCTCTGCCCTTATCTCGGGATGGAAGAGCTGTTGGAACGGCCCGATATTCCTCAAGAGGTATACTTTAAGGTGGGTATGTACCAAGACCTCTCATATGCAGCGCGTATGGCAACGGCACCTGTGGTGCACAAGGCCTTTTGTCAAGATGGATTCGAGAGTCAAGCGTCTCGGTTGCCTCGGGACAAGGCTGGACAGATCTTGCCATCGATATATTTTGAAGGTACCCGTCTGCATTATCGAATTCCTTTTTTTTAGACAAGCAAGCGAAATGCTGTAAGGGTACACGTGCGCCATGTGCAAGTTGTGAGATTGTTAGTTGCTAAAAAAGGAGCGTGAAAGAGCATGATGAACTTGAATCTTTTAACAGGGGCAAGCGTAAAAAAGGTGCGATTGATGATGCTGTTGGGGTGCCTCGTTGGAGAGGCGCTTGCATTGGATACGCGTGTGCTGGTGCAATGGGATTTTACGACGGATGCAGAAAAGGCTTGGGTGCATGCTGCAAATCACTCCAAAGATGTTCAAATCGTTGATGGCGTTCTGAAAGGCACGATCACCTCTTGGGACCCGTTTGTGACCAGTTTGCCGTTTAGCATCGAAGCGTCAGCGAATCAGGTAATCGAGTTGCGGGTACGAACAACGGCAGGGGGGGCGGGAAACATTTACTGGGTGCCGGAAGGTGTTGCGGGACCACAGGAAAAATTAAATGTCTCCCTCAACTGGATGGGTGATCACGCCTGGCATGAGTATCGTGTGTATCCCTATTGGCAGGGGGACAAGCGAATTGTACGGTTAAGAATTGATTTTGCGCGGCCATCTCAGGCATTGGATACGTATGAGGTCGATTGGGTACGGGTGGTTGAGAGGACGTCACCTACGACAGCGGCCAAGGCCTGGTGTGGTTCAGCGCTGGGTGTCTGGAACGGTGAAGAAGGGCGCGCGGTTTTGGATAACGATCACGTGTTGGCGTTGACCGCTGCGCCGGAAGAGATCGCGACTCTTTTTAGTCCAGCACTCACCCTGCCTGCGGAGAGCAACCCAATTGTGGCCATTGAGATGAGCACTGAGTCAGGGGATGAGGGGATGCTCTGTTGGGCTTCTTCGGCTGGCAACGGTTGTCACA
>CAZSUM010000139.1:0-7625 GCA_964610015.1 uncultured Lentisphaeraceae bacterium | reverse complement strand
TTGTCTGCAAAATCAAGTATACTTTCAAAAGTTATGCAACATTATCCGCATCCTGGTAGCTTTCTTTTACAATGGGCGGGGGACTTGCTCGAAGTGACCTTGCGTCTCGACACGCCGCATCGCGGTCGTGCCGTATTCCGCACCAATCTTGGATTAGCGTCCGTACGACGCCGTGAGGTGATTGCCTGTACTGAGTCGGGCGAACCGGTTCTCGCTCGTGATTGGCACGATGTGCCCATGCGTGAACGCAGTCCAGGCGAGTATACCGTCTCTTTAACACTAACTGAAGTTGGGTTGTTTGAAGGCAAAGCCTGTTTTTTCCCACATCACGTTTCTGCACCCGAGTGGCCAGAGGGCGACAATCTTAAGATTAAGGTCGAGCCTGCATTAACTGCTTGTGCAAATACGGTTTACTCTGCTTTTGTCCGTCAATTCGGCCATGCTCTTAATCACACGCTGCAAACTGAGCACCTTCAAAAACAGGAGCAGGTTCTGGATGAACAGGGCTACACCGTGGTGCCACCTTCAGGCACCTTCCGTGATCTGATACGTCATCTGGATCATATTATCGACCATCTGCGTTTCCGGATTGTACAGCTCTTACCCGTGCATCCTACCCCCGTCACCTATGCCCGCATGGGGCGCTACGGGTCTCCCTTTGCCGCCCTTGATTTTCTCTCGGTTGATCCAGCACTGGCGGAATTTGATACACACGCCACGCCACTCGACCAGTTTCGTGAATTAATCGACGCTGTGCACAGTCGCGGATCTACACTCTTTATGGATCTTCCCGCCAACCATACGGGATGGGCAGCGACCCTTCAGACCCACCATCCCGATTGGTATCGCCATGAAGCGGGCGGTGACTTTGTTTCGCCTGGCGCATGGGGTGTAATCTGGGCTGACCTCGTCGAGCTGGATTACAGCGAACCGCGCCTACGGGCCTATATGGCCGAGGTTTTTCTCTTTTGGTGTCGACAGGGGGTTGACGGGTTTCGCTGTGATGCGGGCTATATGATCCCTGCTGAAACGTGGTGTTACTTGGTGGCCTGTGTGCGCGAGGAGTTTCCCGACACGGTCTTTTTGCTCGAAGGCTTGGGGGGCAAGGTCGAGGTGACCGAACGTCTCCTGACAGATGCCAATCTCAACTGGGCCTACTCGGAACTTTTTCAAACAGAAGATCGGGGTGCGATGGAGTGGTACCTACCACGGACCATCCCTCTGGCTGAGCGGTGCGGCCCCTTGATTCACTTTGCCGAGACCCATGACAACAACCGACTGGCAGCCCGTGGCGAAGTCTATGCGCGGTTGCGGGTTGCGCTCTCCGCATTGTTTTCGCATCAAGGAGCATTTGGCATTGCCAATGGTGTCGAGTGGTTTGCAACGGAGAAAATTGATGTGCACAGCGCAGCGAGTCTGAACTGGGATGCCAAGCACAATCAGGTTTCACTGATTACACGAATCAACGCACTGCTCTCCATCCATCCTGCTTTTGGACCTAGCACCACGTTGAGCTTGGTTCACAAAGGCTCAGGCCCAGTTCTGGCGTTGTTGCGCAAATCCCCTCTTCAAGCTCAAAACCTGCTCGTGCTCGTCAATCTCGATTGCGATAAAGGCCATGTCGTTCACTGGGCAGATCATGTTTTCAACGCACCCGTCGCTTGGGATCTGCTCAAGGGCGAGGCGCTGACGATTTCGTCAGACAACGCCTATCCGTTGCAACCAGGCCAAGTGTGTTGCCTCAGTGGCGACGCTCAAGATCTTTCACGTCTCGATCAAACGTTACAACAGCCCTTTGGAGAACCAGCGGCCATTGCCCGACGGCGCCGCAACCTGATGGCGCTACGTGTACGTGAAGCGCTCTTGCCCCCGAATGCCGCAACACGACTTGTGTGTGAGCAAGCCCCGGATGACTTAGGACGAGCGCTAACGGCTGACCCGAGGGGATTTTGTGTCCATGCACCGAACGATTTGCCCCGTTGTGTTGTTTGGCAATGGCCAACCGATTTGCGACGACAGGTCATGGTCCCTGAAGGGCATGTGCTCTTGGTTTGTGCCCAACACCCTTTCCGCGTCGCCTTGTGTGCCGACGAGTGTACCCAAGCTGGCGAACAGGCCATCCCTCTCGACAATGGACAGTGGGGAGCGTTTCTCACGGTCACGCCCTATGATTCGACTTTGGATGGGACACGCGCCGAAGTTCGCACACTGGCCACCACCCTCTATACACCCGAGAGCGTTCGCCGTGATACCTCAACGCTCATGGTGCTACCGCCAGCAGAGAAAGCGTGTGTGATTACGCGCGTCAGCGGAGTCACGATTCGCCGCGAAGAGAGCCGATGCGCAGTGCTTTCAAACGGTGCCGGAGCCATGTCTCAGGCACGTGCCGCTTGGGGCGAGATCCGCAGTCAGTACGACTGCCTACTGGGCGTGAATACCGATGCCCATGTGCCGGTCGACAAACAGATTTTCTGGACGCGTTGTCGTGCTTGGCTACGTTATCGTGGCTATTCGCAAGAGATCAATCAAACGTGTTTGGCACACTTTACCGCTGATCCAGCAGGACGTTTTGCAGAGTGGCACTTTCAGGTGCCAAGCGGCATGGGCCGTTGGGTTCCTTTGACCTTCAGACTAGAAATGGCTTGGTGCGCCAATCAAGCACGCCTCATCGTTTCGCGTCAGAACAGTCAGGGAGGAATGGAACCTGATGATAACGTCACCGTGGTTATGCGCCCCGATATTGAGTGGCGTAGCTTTCATGAGAAGACCAAGGCGTTCCTCGGTCCAGAATCGGCTTGGCCTGCGGCCATCCGGCCCAAAACTCAAGGTTTTGATTTTCGCCCAACGCCAGATGAGACGCTGGGGATCACAACTGATCACGGGGTGTTTCATCATGACCCCGCTTGGCTCTACATGGTGTCGCACGAGCAGGAACGCGAGCGAGGCCTAGACGCAAACAGCGATCTTTTCAGTCCTGGATGGTTTGAACTTACGCTGACTGCCGGACAACAAGCAAAACTCACCGCCTGTCGCAAAGATGATCACACGCCAAAAGACGCCGAGCTCTGGCCTGAAGAGATCCCCCTGAAAAAAACTCTCAAACTACCCGATGCGCTTACTCAAGCGCTCTCACTCTATATTGTTCGCCGCGATACCCTACGTACGGTCATCGCCGGATATCCTTGGTTTCTCGATTGGGGGCGCGATACGTTGATCGCCTTACGCGGCGTGATTGCAGCGGGGCGCCATGACGAAGCCCTCGCGATTTTACGTGAGTTCGGTCGTTTTGAGGAACAGGGAACGCTGCCCAACATTATTCATGGCGACTTTGTCGGCAACCGTGACACCTCTGATGCACCGCTCTGGTTTTGTATCGCTGCGGGTGACTTGATGCATGCAATCGGTGATGAGCAGGTCTTGCAAGCACTGTGTGGCAAGCGAACCCTGCGCGAAATACTGGTCTCCATTCTAACCCACGTCCGGGCTGGTACACCCAACGGCATTCGTATGGATCCCGACAGCGCGCTACTCTACAGTCCGCCCCACTTTACCTGGATGGACACGAACTATCCAGCAGCTACGCCACGTGAGGGCTATCCCATTGAGATTCAGGCCCTGTGGGTTGCCAGCTTGCGATTGGTGGCCGGAAAAGTGGATGCCCTCTGGAACTCACTGGCCGAACAGGCGACTCTTTCAATTGAAAACTACTTTCCAAATCCAGACGGTGGCTTGTTTGATTGTCTGCGAGCTAACAGCGGCATTCCTGCCAGTCAGGCTGTTCCTGAAGATACCGTACGGCCCAATCAATTGTTGGCAGTCACGCTCGGTGCACTGATCTCACGCGAACGCCAGATCTCGGTTTTGCAAGCGTGTGAATGTCTACTGGTGCCAGGAGCCATACGTAGCTTGGCAGATCGCCCAGTTCAGATTGACCTGTCCGTACATCACAAAGAGGTGCTTTTAAATGACCCCCATCAACCTTACCAAGGGGTCTATCAGGGAGACGAAGACACACACCGCAAACCTGCCTATCACAACGGAACAGCTTGGACGTGGCCTTTTCCGCTCTATGTGGAGGGGTTGGCGCAGGTCTACGGGCCATCTGCACGTCAGACCGGCCGAGCGTTACTGGGTTCGGCCGTAGAACTGCTTAACCGCGGTACCCTCTGCCACATGCCCGAGATTTGTGACGGCGACGCCCCACATACGCCACGTGGTTGCGGTGCGCAAGCTTGGGGCATGACAGAACTATTGCGTGTGTGGCTCCTGATCACTGCCCTGCGAGAACATGCATGAAAGCATGGATCCAACGAGTGAGTGAAGCGTCGGTTGACGTGGGAGATCAGCGAGTTGCCACGATCAAGCGCGGGCTTTTAATTCTGCTGGGCATTACGCAGGGTGATGGGCCCACGGATGTTGCCTATTTGGCGCGTAAAATCCCAGCGCTGAGAATTTTTGAGGACGCTCTGGGATTGATGAATCTCTCCCTCGTTGATATTGAGGGTGAACTCCTGATGGTCTCCCAATTCACACTTTACGCCGACACACGTAAAGGCAATCGCCCGAGTTTTACCCAAGCCGCATCCCCAAAACATGCGGAGCCACTCTACTGCGAACTGGCCCGCCAACTTGAAAAAGCCCTTGGTAAAGGACGCGTTCAAACCGGTATCTTTGGCGCAGACATGCAGGTGCGTCTGCTCAATGACGGCCCCGTAACCATTGAACTGTGTACAGATTCAACGACAAAAGGGGAAGAGCATGGCCTACCAAATACCCCTACCTGACGTCTCTGCCCCTCCATCCCGTTAATCTGCTTCGTTCACTCATGCAATAATGAACTCCCGCACTTCTCACTTCTTTCGTGGCTCAATCCATCGATCTTTCAAATTTTGCACGTCGTTCAAGAAAAAAAACTTTTTGTCTAATGCAATATATTTTTGATACATTATTTACCTTTGCCCGAAAAAGGGCAATCAAACGGGTGGTCGCGTCCGGTCAGATAGCCGGCAAAAGCGCACCCAACGTGTTAACCAACTAACCAAACGTCTGCTATCGGGATCGCGACACAAGAGCTCACGTGATACTAACACTGACTCCCCACAGACGGGAATTCCTTACACATGGCAATTCGCAAACCCACGGCCGAACAACCCAAAACCGGTCCTATGTATGAAGCAATGGCTGCTGCACTGGACCAACAGATGAATCAGTTTGTGGCCGGGACGATCATCAAAGGCACAATCAGCGGCATCAAAGGCAACGAAGTTCTCGTTGACATCGGATATAAGTCGGAAGGCATGGTTCCGACCAATGAGTTTGAAAATATCGACCAGCTTAAAGTCAACGACGAGATTGACGTATTGCTCATGGAGCTTGAGAGCGACAATGGCATGGTGATTCTGAGCAAATCACGTGCCGATGAGAAGCTACGTTGGGATGCTGTTCTAGCCAACTACACCGAGGGTGGCGTTGTGACGGGTGTCATCCGGAGCAAAGTGCGCGGTGGCTTGATCGTAAGCGTTGACGGTGTGGATGCGTTCCTGCCTGGATCGCAGGTCGATGTCACGCCCGTGCATGATCCTGAACCGTACCTGAATCAGACCTATGAGTTCAAGGTCATCAAGATCAGCAATGAGCGCCGCAACATCATCGTGTCGCGTCGTGAGTTGATCGAAGAGCGCATGGCAGACAAGAAACGTGAGTTGCTCTCAACGATTACCAAGGGCGAACAACGTTGCGGACATGTCAAGAACATCACCGATTTTGGTGCCTTTGTTGATCTCAATGGGTTGGATGGTCTCTTGCATATCACAGATATGAGTTGGGGCCGTATCAAACATCCGAGTGAAATGCTCAAGGTTGGTCAAGAGCTCGACGTGGTGATTCTCGACGTCGATTTGGAGCGCGAGCGCGTCTCGCTGGGTCTGAAACAGACCACCCCGAACCCGTGGAACAATATCGAAGCGACCTTCCCCGTGGGTAGCCGTTTGCGTGGTAAAGTCGTCAATCTGGTGCCGTATGGCGCGTTTGTCGAAATTCAGCCGGGCATCGAGGGCTTGGTCCATGTCTCGGAGTTTTCATGGACTAAACGTGTCGCCCGTGCCTCTGACGTGTTGAATGTCGGTGATGAAGTCGACGTCGTCGTTCTGAGCATTGACTCAGAAAACCAGAAGATCGCACTTGGCATCCGCCAGACTGAAGCGAATCCTTGGGATACGGTTCAAGATCGTTATCCTGTGGGCAGCCGCGTGAGTGGCAAGGTCCGCAACTTCACGACCTACGGTGCCTTTATCGAATTGGAAGAAGGCATTGATGGCATGATCCACGTTTCGGATATGTCGTGGACGCGTAAGATCAACCACCCGAGCGAAGTGCTTCAGAAGGGGCATCAAGTTGATGCGATCGTTCTTGAAGTCAACCTTGCAGATCAGCGCATCAGCCTCGGCCTCAAACAGGCGAGTGATGATCCTTGGAATACGATCACCAGCCGTTATGGCATTGGTCAAATCGTCAAGGGCAAGGTTTCCAAGATTGCCTCCTTTGGTGCATTCGTTGAGCTTGAGGATGGTGTAGACGGACTCGTTCACATCTCCCAGATCAGCGATCAGCATGTGGAGAAAGTCAAGGACGCACTCAAGGTTGGTCAGGATGTGGAAGCCCGCATCGTGAAGATCGATCGTGATGAACGTCGGATCGGCCTGAGCATCAAGGCGGTCAATATGGACGAAAAAGAGATCGAGGAACTCACCCGCGACTTGAGCGCCACCGATCTGAAACCAGGTGAAAATCTGGTCGGCCTAGCGGCAGCCTTTGATGACGCCTTCGCACAGAGCGAAGAGTGGCATCCTGGCGCCGAATAAGCGAAAACGGGGCGCCTGGCAACAGGCGCCCTCTTTTTTTTGTACTCAGCTCACTTTACTTTCGCGAGACGCAGCCCATGAACATCCTCGACACGTTTAAATCCCGTTACCTTTTTGAAGACATGACCAGTCCAGCGCTAACCCAAGCACTGGAAAAGCCGTTGACCGTCTACGCAGGGTTTGATCCAACCAACGACAGTCTGCAAGCTGGTAATTTTGTCACCATCATGGCGTTAGCACATCTGCAACGTGCAGGCCATAAGGTGATCGCACTGGTGGGCGGAGCCACAGGTCTCATCGGCGATCCATCGGGAAAATCAAAAGAACGCAATCTGCTAAGTGCAGAACAAGTAACGAACAATTTGGTGGGCATCCAAGAGAATCTCTCTCGCTTTCTTGATTTCAATCCAGAATCAACCAATCCTGCGATTCTGGTGAACAACTATGATTGGTTCAAAGGGTTTACCTTTATCGAGTTGTTGCGTGATGTTGGTCGTTACTTTCGTATGGGAACCATGCTAGGCAAGGACAGCGTTAAAAAACGTATGGAGTCCGAGGACGGCATGAGCTTTACCGAATTCTGTTACCAGATTCTTCAGGGATACGACTTTCTCCACTTGTATCGTACCTATGGGTGCACGTTGCAGATCGGCGGGTCTGATCAGTGGGGCAATATTACCGCTGGCACCGAATTGGTACGTCGCGTGTGTGGCCAAGAGGTTTTCGGCATGACCTTCCCCTTGGTTTGCGACAGCACGGGCAAGA
>CAZSUM010000138.1:285-7665 GCA_964610015.1 uncultured Lentisphaeraceae bacterium | reverse complement strand
ATGGTAATGGATCGCGGAGCCTCATGTGGCACCACAGAGTAGGCAAGGATTAGGTTATTTTTGGAGTATCGGGTTTTATTGATTGGTAAAACCGATTGAAATCAAATTAGGAAAAAGAATGAAAATTGCGTTGCCAAAAATTATTCAAGGCGGCATGGGTGTCGGAGTTTCGAATTGGCATCTCGCGCAAGCGGTTTCAAAACTTGGACAGCTTGGTGTGGTTTCTGGTACGGGGCTTGATCAGGTTCTGGCACGTCGTCTTCAGGAAGGTGACTTAGGAGGTGAGGTTCGTCGCGCGCTTGCGCATTTTCCCTTTCCTCAGATGGCTCACCGTATTTTGGATGCGCTCTTTATCCCTGGTGGCAAAAAGTCGCATGAACCCTACAAAACGTTTGCTAAGGGTTCGTTAAAAAGTTCGCGGTGGTTTGATGAGCTGTGCATTGTTTCAAATTATGTTGAGGTTTTTCTGGCACGCGAGGGGCACAGCAATCCAGTAGGGATCAACTATCTCGAAAAGATTCAATTGCCACATCTACCCTCAGCGTATGGTGCCATGCTGGCTGGAGTGGCCGTTGTGATTGTGGGTGCTGGTATCCCCGTCGAATTTCCGAAGGTACTGGACTCGTTGACACAACACGATGCGGTAAGCTATACCATTCGTATTCAAGGTGCGACACCAGAGATGGATTGTCACCGGCTCTTTGATCCTGCGCAGTTTATCGAAGAGGGTGTCTCTCTGCCAACGCTTAATCGTCCGGATTTCCTTCCCATTATCTCCTCTGACTCACTGGCCACCATGATGCTTCGTCGTGCGGGCAGTAGCGTTGAAGGGTTTGTGATCGAAGGACCGACAGCGGGGGGGCACAATGCGCCACCGCGCGGGAAATTGCAACTTACAGAGGATGGCGAACCGATTTATGGTGTGCGCGATGTTGTCAATTTAGAGGCCATGCGTAAGATTGGCAGTCCTTTCTGGCTTGCGGGTGAATGTGGTTCTGCTGAAGGACTTGCTACTGCACTGGAAAAGGGTGCTGCGGGGGTACAGGTCGGGACACCCTTTGCGCTTTGTTCGGAATCAGGGTTGACTCCGGAAATTCGACATGCATTGATTCGCAAGGCTTTAGCTGGGGAGGGGCATGTACGGACAGATCCGTTGGCTTCACCGACGGGATTCCCGTTTAAGGTGGCACAGTTGGAGGGCACGCTTTCCGAAGCTGAGGTCTATGCGGCACGTCAACGAGTTTGCTGCATGGGCTATTTGCATGAGCCTTATGTGAAAGCGGATGGATCCATTGGCTATCGCTGCGCGGCTGAACCCATTGATGCGTATCTCGCCAAGGGTGGTAAACTAGAAGACACCGTTGGGCGTAAATGTATCTGCAGTGGCTTGTTTGGAAATATCGGTCTAGGCCAAGTGTGCAGTAACAATAAGACAGAGCCAGCTATTGTGACGCTGGGGGATGACTTTGTGAATGTTGGACGCTTCTGCTCGTCAGGGCAGATCGACTATACTGCGGCTGATGTCGTGCGTGTGATGTTGGGATAGTGGTCATGCACAGGTCCCTGTATCATGGGTGGGTGTGTGCTTATTTTCTAATGCGGGCAGAGCCCGCAACCCTCACACCAGCCCTCTCCCAGAAGGCGAGGGAGAGCGGAACGACGTGTTTTTTTCGCTGTTCTTCGGTCGTAAGGCACTAACGGGTGAACCCCGAGAGGAGTTGGGCACGCCAGCCGCTTACGCGTGGCGCGTTTGTGCTCACATCTTCGGGATTTTGCCGAATAAAGGCGTCAGCTTCGGAGCGCGATGCGACAAGTGCGGGATCGATTCCTAATGGTTGGCAGACCTCGTGAATATAGTTTAAAAGACGGTCACTCTGCTCTTTGATCTCACGTTGTTTTTGTTTGGTACTCAGTTGTACAGGGACGGGGCAGTCCGCATCTGAAAGGCGAGTCCCTGTTTCCACGCAGGTTATGATTCGTTTGGTGACTTCGTCGGGCATTGCAATGGGAAATCCCGGTAGTTGCAACAGGTGTTCACCTTGGGTTGGCGCGTGTTGCGCAATCGCAATCAGTAGATTATCGCCGAGGATGTGTGCGCGAGGCCAATCCCGTTGACGCGCTTCGACCTCACGCCAGGCCGCCAGTTCACGCAAGATGGCAAGCTGACGAGGCGTGAGGCGCGAACCCCCTTTGACTCGCTGATAGAGTGTGCGTGGATCGCGTTCCTCATAGAGGCTCGTGTCATCAAGCCGAGCTCTTTCAGTCTGTAACCACGATTGGATGGCATCACTGTGGCATCGTGCCAGAAGATGATCACGCAGGGCAATGAGGTAAAGAACATCGTCAGCTGCGTATTGCAACTGTTTATCAGTGAGTGGGCGATGTAGCCAGTTTGAACGTGTTTCAGTCTTGGCAAGCTCAATGCCTAGCGCGTCGTGTAAAAGTGTTTTGAGCGAAAGGATCGAAGAAAACCCTGCAAACCCTGCCGACTGTCGTGTATCAAAGATATTTCGAGGTAGCGTGCCTGTTGCTCGGGCTAAGATCGTGAGATCCTGAGGGGCATCATGCAAAATCTTCATGACGTGTGGTGCAGCCAGTAGGGCTCCGAGTTCTTCGATTGATTGAAGGGCTACTGTGTCAACCAGCCAGCAGGTATCTAGGGTTGCCAACTGGACTAGGCCCAGAATAGGATAAAAGGTTCGTTCCCAGAAAAACTCAGTATCGACAGCTACGGCGTCTGCTTGCAAAAGGTGTTGGGCCATCTGCTCGAGTTCAGTTTTTGTTGTAATGTAGATGGGTGTTTTCATAAGCAAAGGTGTGACACTGTAAAGGCATATGGATCGGTTGACAAGATCGGATGTATAATTATGACTTCCCTTTATCTCCTAGGCTAAAGGATACGAACGGTTTTTTTAAGGGCCTCCTGATGGTTTTTGGGGCTATCCGCTGGTCGTGAACGTCTGGTGAGCTTCTTTTGTTGGCAGTGATCGTTTCAGGCCACGATTTTCGACCTCATAAATTGTGAGTCAATGCGTGGTCTTTTGGCTTGGCTTTAGGCCCATCTTTTTGAGATACTGAAGCGTTTATTTTTTCCAATCCCCCGGTTCTCGGTACGGTGCGAGACCCGGTTAACGTGGAGGTTAAAATCCGTGAGTACCGCACAGAACCCGGTGGAAGGCATCCAGAAGCTGACACCTGAACTAAAGGCGTTTATCGCTGAATGGAAGAGCAAGCCCGGCAATTTGATTATGGTGTTGCACCGCGTGCAGCAAGTTTTTGGTTACATTCCACGCGAAATCGCCTTTGAGGTGGCAGCGGAGTTGAATGTTCCCTTGGCCAAAATTTATGGTGTGATTACCTTTTACAACTTTTTCAAGCTCAAGAAACCCGGACGCCATAAGATCCAGGTCTGTATGGGTACAGCCTGTTATCTTAGGGGTGGCGAGGACATTATCCATGAGATCGAAGAGATCCTCGGTGTAGGACTGAACACCGTGACTTCGGATGGGGAGTTTTCGATCGAGGCGGTTCGTTGTTTGGGTTGCTGTGGCTTGGCTCCTGTGATGGTCATTGATGGCGAAGTTTACGGGAAAGTCAAGATCGAGAACTTGCAGGGAATTCTCGCTCAGATTCGGAAAGGGTAATCTGGTGCACGCCTCAATTTGCGACATTATTGCGGATGTTGTTCAAAATGCAATTGAGGCAAAAGCATCGCAGGTGACTCTGGAAATATGTACTGGATCGGAAACGCTACACGTGCGGGTTACAGATAACGGCAAGGGAATGGATGCGACGACAATGGCGAAGGCGATGGATCCTTTCACTAGCGAAGCAGGTAAACACGACCACCGAAAAGTGGGATTAGGGTTGCCCTTTTTGCGACAGACAGTGGATGCAGTGAACGGTAAACTTGAGATACAGTCTGAGCCAGGTCAGGGCACAACGGTTTCTTTCTATCTGGATCCGCATCATGTGGATCTCCCACCGTTTGGAGATTTGCCGGGTACCGTGTTGGGCCTCATGACCTTTGGCAACACGTACAACCTGACGATTAAGCGCAAAACCCATTCAGACGGTTACATGATTTCCCGCCAGGAACTTTGCGATACACTGGGTGATCTTGATTCAGCGTTGAATTTAACGCTGGCAAGGGATTTTTTAACAGAGCAGGAACGGGCTTTAACTCACTGAAGTAAGGAAGCACAACATGGCTAAGTTAACATTGGATGATTTGCGCAAATTGCGTGATGCGAAACAAAAGGCAATCGAGAAGCGCGACCCTTCTAACAAGGATGCGCAAATTATTGTCGGAATGGGAACTTGCGGAATTGCCGCAGGTGCAAAAGAAACGTTTAACGCTATTATTGACGAGTTGGATGCGAAGGGCATTACGCATGTTTTAGTCCGTCAAACGGGCTGCATGGGCTTATGCCATTCAGAGCCAACCGTCGAGGTCCTCGTGCAGGATATGCCAGCCGTCATTTACGGAAAAGTTGGGGCAGAACTCGGGCGGAAGATTGTGAACGAGCATATTGTCAACAAGCATCTCATCGATAACCACATTTGCGACAAGCCGGCAATGGACATTGTTCGCTGAGCAGGGAAACACATCATGGGTTACAAACAATACATCTTGGTTTGCGGTGGAACAGCGTGTGAGTCCAATCGTGGCATCGCTTTGTTCAACGCACTAAAGCAGGCGGTTGAAGAGAACGGTTTGGTCAATGAAGTTCAAGTCGTTCGTACGGGATGCCTTGGTTTCTGTGAAAAAGGACCAATTGTCAAAATTCTTCCGCAGGATACCTTTTACGTTGAGGTCAAGCCCGAAGACGCAGAGGTGATTGTTAAAGAGCACATTGTCAAAGGACGTGTGGTCTCGCGTTTGCTGTATGATAAGAAGCAAAGCCAGATCAACGTGGGCATTGAAGGCATTGATTTCTATCAAAAGCAGTTTCGAATTGTCTTGCGCAATTGCGGTGTGATTGATCCCGACAAGATCGACGAGTATATTGCTCGTGACGGTTACAAGGCGCTTGAAAAAGTGCTGTTTGAAATGAAACCGCAGGATGTCATCGATGAGATTTCCAAGTCGGGATTGCGTGGACGTGGCGGCGCGGGTTTTCCGACTGGCAAAAAATGGTCGTTTGCGGCCAGTCAGCCAGCGGGCCAGAAGTATATGGTCTGCAATGCGGACGAAGGCGATCCGGGCGCATATATGGACCGTTCTACATTAGAGGGAGATCCCCATTCCATTCTTGAAGCCATGACCATTGCGGGTTATGCGATTGGTGCGGATAAAGGATTTGTCTACATTCGTGCAGAGTATCCGCTCGCAATTAAACGTTTGGAAACTGCCATTGAACAAGCGCATGAATACGGCCTGTTAGGGCAGGATATTCTCGGAAGCGGGTTTTCTTTTGATATCGAGCTAAGGTTTGGTGCGGGCGCCTTTGTGTGCGGTGAGGAAACAGCGTTGTTGGCTTCGATTGAGGGTAAGCGCGGCATGCCGAATCCGAGGCCTCCCTTCCCAGCGGTTAAAGGACTTTGGGGCTGTCCCACGGTGATCAACAACGTGGAAACGTTGGCGAACATTCCTGTGATTTTGCAGAAAGGCTCTTTGTGGTTCAGTAAGATTGGTACCGCCACATCAAAGGGCACGAAGGTGTTCGCGCTGACAGGCAAGATCAACAATTCTGGTTTGATTGAAGTGCCGATGGGTACCACACTGCGTGAGATCATTTTTGATATTGGTGGTGGGATTCGTGATGGCAAGGCTTTCAAGGCCGCGCAGACCGGGGGTCCCTCAGGAGGGATGATTCCACCACAGTTTCTCGACCTTCCGATCGACTATGAAAGTCTGTCCAAAATTGGGTCAATCATGGGATCAGGCGGTTTGATTGTGATGGATGAGGATGACTGTATTCCCGACATCGCAAAGTTTTATCTGGATTTCACAGTTGATGAGTCCTGTGGCAAGTGTGCCCCTTGTCGAATTGGTGGACGAAAGTTACTCAACTATCTGGATAAGATCTGCAAAGGCGAGGGTACCCGTGAGGACATCGAGCACATGCAGACAATCAGCGAGGCGATGGCACGCGCTTCTCTTTGTGGTCTGGGTCAGACAGCCTCAAATCCGGTGCAGTCGAGTTTGCGCTACTTTATGGATGAGTACCTTGAACACATCGATGAAAAGAAATGTCGTGCGGGCAAGTGCAAGAATCTTCTGCGCTATACGATCGATATATCGAAGTGTGTCGGGTGTACGGCGTGCGCGCGCGTGTGTCCCGTCAATGCTATCACCGGCCAGCGTAAACAGCCTCATGTGATTGATACGGAGGTCTGTATTAAGTGCGGTCAATGTTATGAGGTCTGCAAGTTCAACGCTGTTAACCGCGCGTAATTGCGAAAGGTCTTAAGTTATGTCCAATATGATTCAACTTGAAATCAACGGTATTCCAGTTGAGGTTCCTGCTGGAACCACGATTTTGAAGGCTGCAAAGTCTGTTCAGGTCCGTATTCCCACCCTCTGCTATCATCCCGATCTAAAGCCTTGGGCGGCTTGTGGTATCTGTGTGGTTCGGAACGCAGGTTCGCCGAAACTGCTCCGTGCCTGTTGCACAGAGGTGGCACCGGGCATGAAGATTACCACGCATGATTCCGATATCGTACGTGTCCGTAGGACCGTGCTGGAATTAATTCTCGCTAACCATCCTAATGACTGTCTGCAGTGTCCGCGTAGCGGAAACTGCGAGTTGCAGAAACTGGCAGCTGACTTTGGTATCCGTGAAATTCCTTTTCCTGCGGATGTGCCAACATTGCCAATTGATAATTCAACGCAATCGATTGTGCTTAATCCGGAAAAGTGCATTAAGTGCGGACGCTGTACTCAGGTCTGTCAGGAGATGCAAAATGTGTGGGCACTTGAGTTTATCGGTCGCGGTGAAAATACCCGTATAGCACCTGCCGCAGATGTGAGTCTCAATGAGTCGCCTTGTATCAAGTGTGGCCAATGCTCGGCACACTGTCCGGTTGGTGCCATTTATGAGAATGATCAGACTCGTCAGGTCTGGGCGGCACTCTGCGATACTGACAAGTATTGCGTGGTGCAGATTGCGCCTGCGGTACGTGTGGCAATCGGTGAGGCGTTTGGTTTGCCCCCTGGCACGCTGATGACCGGTGAAACCTATGCTGGCCTGCGTCGCTTAGGATTTAAGGCGGTGTTTGATACCAACTACAGCGCGGATGTCACCATTATGGAGGAGGGCTCTGAGTTTATTAAACGTTTCACTCAGGGTGGAACCTTGCCTCTGATTACGTCCTGTTGTCCAGCTTGGACAGATTGGATGGAGAAGTACGCGCAGGATTTCATGGATAATTTTT
>CAZSUM010000138.1:0-275 GCA_964610015.1 uncultured Lentisphaeraceae bacterium | reverse complement strand
GAAATCACCACAACAGATTCTCGGTGTGCTGGCTAAGACATATTATGCGGAAAAGATGGGGATTGACCCCAAGAAAATCTTCATGGTCTCGATTATGCCCTGCACAGCCAAAAAATATGAGATCTCGCGGAGCGAGAACATGTTCGCCAGTGGTAGTCAGGACATTGATGTGGTGCTGACGACGCGTGAGGTGGCTCGCATGTTCAAGAGTTCGGGAATTGACTTTCTTAATCTCAAAGCTGAAGAGGCGGACTCAATTCTCGGTGAATATAGCG
>CAZSUM010000137.1:0-7678 GCA_964610015.1 uncultured Lentisphaeraceae bacterium | reverse complement strand
GGATTCAATCTGTCACTGATATCTTTTGCACCGTTTTTCACATCTTTTGCATCAGCACACCACGCATGTGAGGCAAAGACCATTAAAAAAACAGACACCCCTCGCAACACCTGTTTCATATTTAACCTTTCTCGGTCATCCTTGTTTTTCAGCAAGTTTGGCTGCCAAACGCGGTAACCCGGGATCACGCGCGCCAAACGTCACTAACACTCGTTCATTCTGGGCACATGCGCGCAGATGAGCCTCAGCTTCTGCCAACGTCTTAACTTCGATAACTTTAACACCTTCTCGTAAAAGCAGGGAAGCCAAAACATCGCTTCCCAACGTCCGATCGGCACTTCCTCCCGCATCATAGACTGGCAAAAGAAGAAGCGTGTCCTGTGCGCGACAGACCTCCTTAAAAGTTCGTACAAGATCAGTCATCATTTTACGAAGGGGTGCATACCCGTGCGGTCGCCATACGGCACAGATCCCGCCAGGAAACGCATCCGACAACGTTTGCCACGCTGCCGCCAGTTTCGCGGGATTGTGCGCGTAGTCATCCACCACCACAGCCTGCTGACACATTCCTACGCGCTGTAATCGACGTGCCACGCCACTAAACTGCGCCAGTGCGCATTTCAACCGTTCAGGATCAGCATCCAATGTGCGTGCCATGCGCACCGCAAACCAAGCGTTGTAGACATTGTGAACGCCCGGCATAGGAAGCTCATAGCGTACACCTTCCCAACGAAAAGAGCTTTGCCAGCCCTCACAACGAATCTCCTCAGGGCGCTTTTGCTCATCGCACCCATCAATGACTACACCCGACACACGCGCACGAAAATCAGCGAAAAGCGCCCGTGTCTCCTCAATCCCAAAGTGATCCGAAGATGCGTTGGTGATGATGGCATGTTCAGGACTGAAGACCATGAGAGACTTGTCGGACTCATCAGCTTCAACGACAGCCCACTCGCCCAGCCCTGCGCGTACAGATCCCACGCGTTGTGACTTATTTTCCCAAGCTGGCACCGTGGCACCATTGATCACGAAGGGATCAAAACCAGCACCTTCCAGCAGCGTTCCCAATAGAGCCGTCACGGTGCTTTTGCCACAAGTGCCGGTCACCGCAATCAGACGATGCTCCGCCACAAGATGTGCCACTTCAGCGGCACGATGCACCATCGGAATCCCCAGAGTCTTTGCCTTCACTCGCTCGGGATTATTCATCTCAATCGCGCTACTGGTCACCAGACGCTCCGTCTGCGGAGTTACGCCACTGCCATCCTGCGGACAAAGCCGCACACCCTGCGATGCAAGGCAAGCGAGGGTTTCGGTTAAATCTCCTGTATCCAGCAAGCGATCCGACCCGCTTACCAACATGCCCTGATCCAGCAAGGCTTGCGCCACAGCGCTCATGCCTACGCCTCCGATTCCCGCTACATGAACACACGTACTCATCTCAAGCTCCCTAAACTGATTTTCGAACCTCGGCAATCAATATTACACGCTTTTTTAACCCATCCATATGCCATATGACGGCATATCATGACTATTACGACAAGGCCTCGCAAGGCAAATCAGGTTGGGTGCGAGCGTAAGGGTGTATCCCCGATTCATTGCCCCAAGGCGTGTGCACAGTATAACGAATTCCTTTTCAATCTCAACTCGATTACACGGCACAATCAGAAGTTTTTGCATGTCGAAACAGAATTAGGTAACATAAAAAAACGTGAACTTAATTCACAAAGAAGGTGTTTTCACATATGCATAAACTTTCAATCCTTTTTATGTGCGCATTGGTCGGTATCCTTGCGCGTGGAGAACCCAGCCCAAGTTGTCCCATGGGGACCAACTGGGTCTTTTCAGCCGAATTCAGCGATGAATTCAATGAGAACACACTGGATGAAAATAAATGGTGGGATTTCAACCCCGAATGGTATGGACGCAAACCCGCTTTTTTCTCACGCGATAATGTCGCCGTCCGTGATGGCAAGTTGTGTCTCACCGCACGTGTACAAAAACCTGAAGAGGTCACCGTTGAGAATCGCGTACGCGGGTACGACAAGTTCACCACGGCCATTGTTAAAAGCAAGAAAAGGATCCGTTACGGGTATTTTGAGGTCCGCGCCAAATCCATGCGTGCCGGTGTCTGTAATGCCTTCTGGCTCTATGACCCGTTAAACCCACCAGCCAAATACAAGGAAGGATCTTTCTCTGAAGAGATCGACATCTTTGAAGTTTTTGGCAAACCGCAAAAAAAGAGTTATGACCGTAACTATTGTGTCACGGTTCACCGCTTTTATACGCCATATGTGGAATCCATTGCCAACGCCAAACAGACGCCATTACCTAAAAAAACGATGAACATGCTACTCCCCTTCGATTTCTGGGCGGATTTCCATGTTTACGGATTTCTCTGGACCGCACGGGAGATGCGCTGGTTTGTCGATGGCAAAGAGTTCTTTTCCCGAGACAACGATTACTTTACGACGGCCCTCCACATCATGCTCGATTGTGAGATCATGCAAGGCTGGGTCGGGTTGCCAGACCCAGCAGACCTGCCCGCAACCTTCGAGATCGACTATTTGCGCGTGTGGCGACCCGCTCAGCTACCTTTTCCAATGGCCCCGGGCTTCTGAATGATCCACCCCGTAACATAACCCCCTCAGTCCATATCATTCAACCTTCAGGGGCGTTCTCCAAGGATGCCGTTTAACAACAAGGATAAAGAACAATGAAGAATACAGGTACCTTTTTCATCGTGCTGATGGCGACCTTAATACAGGCTGAAGCTCAGGTTTGTCCACTCGGTGACGATTGGTCGCTGGACACACGTACGAGTGATGAATTTAACGGCAAAGAAATGGATAAAACCAAGTGGTGGGATTACGCACCACGTTGGCGAGGACGTCGTGAGTTTTTGTACAGTCACAAGAATGTTGAGCTCGACAACGGTTGTTTATCTCTCTATGCACGCAACGTAAAACCCGAAGACCTAGCGTATGAGGATCGTGAGGATGGGGTACTCCCCTATACCTGCGCAATCATCAAGAGTCGACTCAAGGTCACGTACGGGTATTTTGAATGTCGTGCCAAGGGAAATGCAGCTGAAGTACGTAACGCCTTCTGGCTCTATGATCCTTTAAGTGATCAGTGGAGCAAGAAAGTGCGTCCAGGAAGTTACTCCGAAGAGATCGACATCTATGAATTTATTGGCAAATATCAAGATAGTGCCTGTCTACCCTATGAAATTTGTGCGCATGTTCACCGGTTTGAAACACCCTATATTGAAGGGATTGTGAATTTCACAAAAACAAAACTGGAAAATCCTGGAGGTGCCGTTGCTGTTGACTGGGCGCCCTGCGATGGCTATCACACATATGGCTTTCTTTGGACTGAAAAAGACATGGTCTGGTATCTTGATGGCAAAGAGTACTTCCGCCGCGATAATGATTTCTTTCATACACCGCTACACGTCATGTTTGATTGCGAAATCGCCTCATGGCGTCGTGCATCAGTTAAGCGTCTTGATCCACACACACTTCCCGCGATTCATAGTATCGACTGGTTCCGGCGCTGGGTAAAAAAGACGAATTAGTCTAACCAGCGAGGAAGTCCCCTTTTTTTAAAAGAATGCGTTTCTTGGTTTTACGACCGCTCTTCTAAGGGGATTTCCTGTTTTCACTCAAACCCGGTTATGTTAAAAGAGTGTCATGCGTGCTCTATTAAGTTATGCGCTTGTTGTATTGCTCATG
The DNA here is from genome assembly GCA_964610015.1 of uncultured Lentisphaeraceae bacterium. Classification (GTDB taxonomy): domain Bacteria; phylum Verrucomicrobiota; class Kiritimatiellia; order RFP12; family UBA1067; genus CAZSUM01. The sequence goes on along the minus strand of CAZSUM010000137.1, from coordinate 3,941 downwards.
CTTTGTGTAGCTGGGCAAAGTCATCGTTTGACAACCCTACGGCGCAATGGTTTACCTAAAGCGTATGTGGGGTATTCGGCACAGACGCCCTCTGCCTTGACTTTCGTCATGGCTGGATTAGGTGGATTTCGCGGACTTATCGCTGAAATACTCTGGTTCCGTGTCAATCGTCTCCAAGAGGAGGGTCGCTATCTAGAACTCGTACAACTCGCCGATTGGATTACATATCTTGATCCGCATGCAACTGAGGCCTGGATCTATAACGCTTGGAACCTCACGTACAATGTCAGCGTCATGATGAGGCGCAACACAGATCGATTACGTTGGATCAAGAATGGCATTGCGTTATTGCGTGACGATGCCTTGCGCTTTAATCCACGTGAAGCCCGCCTTTACCGAGAATTAGCTTGGATCTATCAGAATAAGATTGGTGACTCGCTTGATTCCGGCCACCTCGCCTACAAACTTGACCTAGCAACCGAAATGATGCCCCTGCTGAATCCCGATGGTACCGTGAAACAAGCATCCCCTATGCTGCGGACCCAACTGGCTGATAGACGACTCAATCTAGATGACATGCTTGCTCTACAAAAACAGTTCGGTTCACTTGACTGGCGGCTAGCGGAAACGCATGCTATTTACTGGGCAAGTCAAGGTCTTAAATACGCATCTGGTACAGAGCGTCTGATGTGCCAACGAGCGATTTATCAACCCCTCATTCTTTCCGTATTCCACGGACACGTCACAGGTCGTTTGGAAGATCAACAATGGAAGACGTCGCCGTTTCCTGAGTTGGCACTCCCCACTGCGGAATTTTTACTAGCAACCGTGCGTGAACATCCATCAAAGAACATGACCCATGTTTATCTCCTCTACCTCGCACGGACCATTCCTCTGCTTGAACAGCACGGGTTAAGGCAACAAGTCGAAGGGCTCTATGCTCGTCTTATCGAGCAACTCCCGACAGGAATGCCTCGCCCCTCGTTGCAGGATATTTTTTCCGGCTGGCAGCCTTAGCCGTGCATTGACCCGCACACCACCATCTGGCACAATGATCAAATTATGCGGTGCGGCAAGGATTGTCGCCTGTAGAACGCTCTTGGATTTTTGTGAATAAAGAAGCAATAGAACAACACGGATTTCTCCTAATCGAACGGGTTGACGAAACCAGTAAAGCGGTTGTCTGGCGTGCCATGCAAAAAACGCTAGAGCGCATTGTTATTCTGCATATACTCAAAGAAGAGTTTGCCCAAGACCCGCAAGAGATCAACCAATTTTTAACGGTAGCTCGTCATATCGCAAGAATCAAAAGTGATGCGCTCGCCGCAGTTTATGATGTGGTCAGCGCGCCCCCTGTTCATTATGTTGTCATGGAGCATGTTGAAGGCGATACACTGGATGAGGAACTTGCACGAAAAGGCCCTTTACCTCAAGAACAGGCGTTGAGAATTGGGGCGACGCTAAGTACCGGAATCGAGCAAATGTGGCGTACAGCCCATTTGGTGCATCGTAATCTGAAGAGCGCAAGCGTTCGCCTAGACTCGAGAGGCCTCGCTAAAATTACCGATTTCAGTCTGACCATTGCCGCAAACCAAACTTCCGACAGACCTCAACATGAACAGGATGTCATTGTCGGCACGCCCTGTTTTCTTTCACCAGAACAAGCTCAGGCCTCTCCCTCACTGACAACACAATCAGACATGTATGCCTTTGGCATGTTGCTCTATCATCTTGTAACAGGACACTTGCCATTTGAAGAATTGGATGTGATTTCAATTCTCGAGGCACAAATTAAGCAGCAGACACAGCCCCCTCATGTGTTGCAGAAAACAGTTTCCGATTCGTTCTCTTGGTTCCTTCACAAGCTTCTCATGAAACAGCCTAAAGACCGTTATGCCAACTGGCATGAGGTCCAGCAGGAGATTCAAAATCTACTTGAGAATCGTCCGCTCCTGTGTTTACAACACAAAGCACAAGGGCTCAGCACGATAGATATGGCAGGAATAGACCAAAAAATTGAGGAGCCCGGAGAAAACAAGCAGCCACCCAACGCTCCACGTATCCGCGTGAATCGAATTAAGAAAAATGTCGCTATCAGCGATTATCAAAGCAAAAATATCATTGATGAACATGTGAATGAAATTCTTCGTGAAAAGCGTCTTAAAGAAATGATCTGGTGGGTGGCCCTGTGTGGCTGGTTGACTCTTGTTTTTTGGTTCCGAGCGATCTATCAAAATGAGTTGCCCCAAAAATTGGTTATCCCCCATGAGACCCAGGATGCTTCGGTCATTACGGCTCTAGATGAGAACACGATCGATCAAGAATTAACTGAATTTGAAGTGCCCTCAACCACACCAGACGCAGGCAATGCGCCGCCAGACGTGATCGAAGTTCAAGCCAAAAAACCTGAGCCAACTGAAACAAACGAAGAGCAAAACGAACGCATCGCACGAGATCAATCCGCCCAGCGCATCTCCGCACTGGCACGCGCATTCATGAACAACGATCTACCAACAGCTCGCAAACTTGTACATGATGCGCCCAAAAATTTTACAGATAAGAATGATTTAATTGCCCTGTTAGACCAAATGCCTGAACCCGATGCTTTGTTTAAGCAGATCCTAAAAACGCAAATTGGAAAATATCTAACTTTTGCGCATCAGGGAAAATCACGAACCATCATCATTCGCACGGTAGACGAAAAAAGCCTTCAAATAGAGGCTAACGGCAAAACGGCTTCAATTCCTATTGACTCTTTATCTACAGAAGACAAATTACAGTGGATGTATCCACCAGATAATACAGCCGGACTCGCCACTTATTGTCTGATGCTCATGCAGGCAGGACGCCAACATGAGCTCCAAGACTATGCAATGAAATGTCCCCTGCTCGCACCGATTTTTCTTCAGCTTGACACGTTGCAAGCAACGTCAATCACGCCTGACGCTCAATAACAGCCTTTGCCTTCAACTCATCAGCCTTCGCGTCAATCGCCTCATGAATCGCGATTTCATGAAGACTCTTGGAAATAATAGCCTTAACATCAACATAGGTCAAAGGCGTTTCGGGTATTCGGTGAGTTGCTTTCATGATGTGTAGACATGAATTACCAAAATCGATAACTTCACTAATCTCGTCATCGGCTAAAGAAAAAAGTTTTTCTGCTAGCTCCGGTGGAAGACTAGCACGTGTCAATGTATCAAAAAGCCCACCATCTTTTCGGAATGTATCAGAAAACCTAAAAATCGCTTCTTCCCAAGCGATCTCTTTACGCTCAATCAGTCCCTTGATCCGCATCAATTCAAGATATTTCGTCATCCGGGTTTCCGCGTCAACCCACAAACAAAGGTGGGAGAACTGGATTTGTTCAGGCGCCATCTGCAACTCTTGATGCGTATCATAATACGCTCGGAGCTCGCTTTCATTTGGCTTTTGTGCAGTAGCACGTAACTGCTTTAAATAACGTCTGCATTGAAGTTCTTGGCATGCTTTTGCGGCTCGCTCATTTTCAGGATATGGGGCGTAGTTAGTAGCGAATTGTACCAACTCCTGTTTGATATGTTTTTCCGCGGGCACCGGCTGGGTTGCCACGGCATCCTGCCGTAATAATACTGCCTCAATTAGATTTTGCTCAGCCCACTCGCATAGTTGAGCCATATCAGGGGTTTCACCATGCGTGGCCATATAATCAACATAAGGATCTTTTAATGCCGCCTCTTCCGCCGCAATCTGATCTTGTGTAACAAACTCCCCATTGACACAGATTGTCATCTTAGCCCCACCTTTCTCTACAATTAAATTAAGATCTTACCTGAGCAAACCACACAATCTTGGAATAATCAGGGAAAACCACGGCACAAAAACAATGAGCATCAACCCCAGAATCAAGGCAAAAACAAAAGGCAGTCCGGTGAAATTGTACCATTCTTTCGATAAATCAT
>CAZSUM010000136.1:0-7739 GCA_964610015.1 uncultured Lentisphaeraceae bacterium | reverse complement strand
GTCCAAAGTATTCCCACGTTAATCGTGTTCAAGGACGGTAAACCGGGTAAGCGTTTTGTGGGCGTGACGCAGTCTGATGCCTTAGTTGCGGCTATTCAGGAAGCCTTATGAACGACCAGGTGCAAGGGAATCTACGAAAACCGGGCGTGTTTGGTGTGATCTTTGCGCTCGCGCTGATGCCGATGTTGCTTTGTGCGCAAGAGGGAAAAGAGGCGCCAGCTGAGACCCCGGGGATGACGGCGCTTTTTAACGGTAAGGATTTAACGGGTTGGGATGGAGATTCACGGTTTTGGTCGGTAAAAGAGGGGGTGATTCATGGTGAAACCACACCTGAAAAACCAGCACGCGGGAATACCTTTCTGATCTGCACAGCCTGTGAAACTCGCGATTTTGAGTTGAGATTGTCTTTTCGTTGTACTGCGTCAAACAATTCAGGTATTCAATATCGGTCAAGTCGGATTGTCGATAAACCGGGGGGAACCAAACGGTGGCGTCTTCGTGGATATCAACACGAGATCCGTAATGAGAAAAAACTGCCGAATGTGAGTGGCTTCATTTATGATGAATCGGGCTCGAGAGGGCGAATCTGTCTTGTTGGTGAGCAAGCTGTCTGGGGCAGAGAGGGCAAAAAACGGGTTGTTTCAACGTTGATCTCACAAGAAGAGTATGAGCAGCTTTTCAAACTGGATGATTGGAACGATGTGGTTATTGTTGCGCAAGGGAACCAGATCCGACACTATCTCAATGGTAGGTTGATTCTCGACTTTACCGATGAAGATGCACAGCGCGCGTTACTGAATGGCGTTATGGGACTACAACTGCATGGAGGCAAACCGATGTGGACCGAGTTTAAGAATATTCGGATTAAAGCATTGAAGTCTGAGTGACAAAACGGCCAGTGAGTAAGCGTTCAAAAAACCGCAAATTAGATACACATGAAGCTTGCGGTTCTCGGATGAACGCTCTATCATAACACGCAATTTCCGCGCTTGTAGCTCAATTGGATAGAGTGTCGGCCTCCGAAGCCGAAGGTTGTGGGTTCGATCCCCGCCAGGCGCACCAATCCATCGAGTCTTTTTCTCGAACGGGTCTGCGCATATGAGGAGGTTTATATGCCCCTTTCCGGAGATATCTGGCGAATCAACATCAATGTGCGAGATTACATTATTTCGCACTATACGCCGTACGATGGAAGCGATGATTTTCTCGCTCCTGTTACAGAGCGGACGCGTTCACTTTGGGATAAGATTAGCAAACTGCTAACAGAAGAACGTGCACGTGGTGGCGTTTACGATATTGATAACAGCCGTATTTCAACGATTTGTTCACACGGTCCCGGTTACATTGATCGCGAACTCGAGCAGATTGTTGGACTACAGACCGATACGCCGTTGAAACGTGCCATTATGCCTTTTGGCGGTATCCGTACGGTGGAGTCTTCTTTGAAGGCGTATGGACGCGAATTGCCAGCGGATATTGCGCAGGTCTTTAAATACAGGAAGACTCACAACGACGGAGTTTTTGATGCGTACTCCGAAGAGATGAAGCTGGCTCGTCATAATGGAATTATTACGGGATTGCCAGATGCTTACGGGCGGGGACGTATTATTGGTGATTATCGACGGGTTGCGCTTTATGGCATTGATTTCTTAATTGCACACAAAGAAGCGGCTAAAGCACGACATGTGTTTGACGCCATGGATTTGGAGGCCATTCAGCTACGCGAGGAGATCTCTGAGCAGATTCGTGCGTTGCAACAACTGAAGGAGATGGCATGCTCTTATGGGTGCGACATCTCGCAGCCAGCGAAGGATACACGTGAGGCCATTCAATGGCTCTATTTTGCGTATCTCGCAGCGGTCAAAGAGCAGAACGGCGCGGCGATGTCGATTGGGCGCGTATCAACCTTTCTCGATATCTATGCAGAACGTGACTTGGCCGAAGGCCGATTCACGGAGGCTGAGATTCAGGAACTGGTCGACCATTTTGTGATGAAACTGCGTCTGGTTCGGTTTTTGCGTACGCCGAATTATGATGCGCTTTTCTCGGGTGATCCCACGTGGGTGACAGAATCCTTGGCTGGCGTTGGCGTAGACGGGCGACATATGGTGACGCGCATGACGTATCGCTTTATGCATACGTTGGTAAATCTTGGACCTGCGCCTGAACCGAATATGACCGTGCTTTGGAGTCTGCGTCTACCGGAGAACTTTAAACGGTTCTGCGTTAAACTCTCGATTGAGACGTCATCGATTCAATATGAGAATGATGAATTGATGCGCGAAAAGTTTGGCGATGACTACGGGATCGCCTGCTGTGTTTCCGCAATGCGCATTGGGAAGCAGATGCAATTTTTTGGTGCACGTGCTAATTTTGCCAAGGCTCTTCTTTACTGTATCAATGGGGGTAAGGATGAGATCACGGGGCAACAGGTGGGGCCGGAAATGGCACCGGTGACCTCAACGTATCTCGACTACGAAGAGACGGTGCGTAAGTTTGATCAGATTTGTCGTTGGTTGTCGCGGCTTTACATCAATACGTTGAATGTCATTCATTATATGCATGACAAGTATTGCTATGAACGGTTGCAAATGGCGCTGCATGATGAGGATGTTATGCGTACGGCGGCTTGTGGTATTGCCGGCCTTTCAGTTGTGGCGGACAGTTTGTCAGCGATCAAGTACGCCAAGGTTAAGCCGATCCGTGATGCACGGGGGTTGGCAATCGATTTCGAGATTGAAGGCGACTATCCTAAATTTGGCAATAACGATGCGCGCGTGGATCAGATTGCCGTCGAGGTGGTGAAGGCCTTTATGGGACGTCTCTCAAAACATCGGACCTATCGGCATGCAAAAGCAACGCTTTCTATTCTGACAATTACATCGAATGTGGTGTACGGTAAAAAAACGGGTTCAACGCCAGATGGACGCAAGAAGGGGGAGCCTTTTGCTCCTGGAGCCAATCCCATGCATGGTCGTGATTCACACGGGTGTATTGCCTCCATGAAATCCGTTGCGCAACTCCCTTATGATGACAGTGAAGATGGAATTTCTTTCACTTTTTCGATTGTTCCAAATGCACTGGGACGAGCACCGGAAGAACGTGTCGACAACCTTGTGGGATTGTTGGACGGCTATTTTGTTGAAAAGGGCCATCACATTAATGTGAATGTGATGGATCGCGAGTTATTGCTGGATGCCATGGATCATCCAGAAAAATATCCACAGCTAACTATTCGCGTTTCAGGATATGCGGTAAACTTTATTAAACTGACGCGTGAACAGCAACTGGACGTGATTCATCGGACTTTTCATAAAAAATTCTGATCGTGACTAAGGAATAACTTATGAGAGCTTTGTTACCTGTTTTAGTTTTTATGTCTATCACCATGGCGATTCTGATCTCCGGGTGTGGCAAAAGTCCAGATCCTGTGTCGACAACGACAACAGAGCCAGCAGTTGATCCAGCGCCTGAGTATATTGTTGCACAGGTGAATGAGACGCCTCTGACGTGGGAAGAGATGAATCGACGTGCCATGGGTTATCTACACGATGATGTGACTGTTAACCACTTGATTATTCCATCCAATCGAATGGATGAGGCTAAAACACATTTTCGCCGTCGCTCGATTAATGCGTTTGTGTTTAAAACGTTGATGTTGGATGAAGCGCTGAGATTGGGAGTTCAGGTAACCGAAGGTGATCGGCGCAACGGATTAAGGTCGTTGGAGAAAAATCTTCAAGCACGTCACTGGACGACCAATGATTTCTTTGAACAAGGCCCCTTGCCGCCAGCAATCATGCGTCGCGAATTTGAGGATGGGCTAATTATCGATAAGATGTTGCTATCGGTTGTGCGCAATAAGATCAAAATCAGCGATAATGAGATGGCGGATGCGATTACCGCAATTCAGGCAACCAATCAATTGATTTATGCTCGGATGGAAGAGATTCGCAAGCAGATCGTTGCTGGCGCGGATTTTGCTGAAATGGCGAAGCAGGTTTCAGAGTGCACAAGTGCCAAGAACGGTGGTTCACTCGGCACGTTTGCTCGTGGTAAAATTTCCAAAGTGATGGAGGATGTTGCGTTTGGGCAGAAGGTGGGAGAGGTGAGCGCTATCATTCAAACGCGTTTTGGTTTTCATCTTATCAAAACAACGGAGCGGCACGAGGCTAAACCTGCGACAGAAAGCACACCAGCTGTGCCGGAAATGGTCAGCGCGTCACATATTCTGCTCAAGCCGGTCCCTCTCAATCGAAAGCGACTCAATGACGTGTTGCTGAAGAAAAAATATAATGAAGGGGTTGATGCGCTTTTCAGTAGTCTGAAAGAAAAGGCAAAAATTACCTGTTATCTATATCCTAATATGACCTTTTGAAAATTTTAGTTCAGCTATTGAGGGATATCTTCCCCCCAACACGAGCGTTCTTTCAGTTTTTGATCGGAGCTAGGGGTGCCGATTTTTGAGATCGACGGTTTGGGGAGAATCCGTCAAACTCACACAAGATTTTTGATGGTTGGTGGTGACAAAAGGTTGCTATGCCATCTCAAGGGGGAAAAATGAAAAAAGCTGGTTTTTTTTGTGCTGTTCTGTTGTTGGCCTGTCATGTCTGCGGCGATGTTTTCAAGGATGGCGATCGGGTCTGTTTCTTTGGTGACAGTATTACGCATGGAGGGCGGTTTCACAGCTACGTGTACGAATACTATCTGACCCGTTTTCCCGATGCGACGATTCATTTTTTTAATGCCGGTGTTGCCGGCGACTCGGCGGGGGGTGCTCAAGGACGTCTCATCGAGGATGTGGCAAGTAAAAAACCGACAGCCGTAGCGTTTATGTTTGGAATGAACGATGTGGGACGAGGGAACTATGTGGCAGAGCCTAGCGCCGAGCAGCGGGATCGGCAAAAGAAGGCGATTGATTATTATGCCACAGCTATGGAGCGGTTGGTCGCGCGTGTTCGTGCTGAAGCGGGAGATCCCCGTCTGATCTTCTTGACCCCGTCACCGTTCGATCAGACGTGTGTAAATGACCGCAACAACAATCAGCCGGGATGTAACGATGGTCTAGCGCTTTGCACAAAGATTGTCTGCGAGCAGGCTACAACGAATCAGGGGCTGCTGGTTGATTTTCATACGCCGATGACGGCCTTTAATCTTGAACAGCAAAAGCAGAATCCCGCCTATACGATCATCGGGCCGGATCGAGTGCATCCATCAGAACCAGGGCATTTGATGATGGCTTGGTTATTTCTTAAAGCACAAGGTGCGCCATCGTTAGTGTCTCGGGTGGTCATTGATGTGGCAACGGCAAAGGTTGAAAGTAGTGAAAATGCAACGGTGACGGACCTGAAACAGCAGGATCACGCATGGCACTTCTCGGTACTTGAAAAGGCGTTGCCTTTTCCGATTGCGCCAAGGGCACGCGCACTCCTCGAAAAGCTTCCCATTGAAAAAGATCTCAATCAGGAAATTCTCGCTGTGCGCGGGCTGGTATCTGGGCGTTACGATTTGAAAATCGATGACGTTTCGATAGGGCAGTATACGGCAGAGGCGTTGGTGAATGGGGTGAACTTAGCGCTTAATGAAGCGACGCCGCAAGTCAAGCAAGCTCAGGCTGTAGCTCGATTAAATGAGTCGCGCCGTTCAGCCGAAACGGTCTTGCGTGGGTATGCGGCTGTGCGCTGGTTTCTCAGAATCCGCAAGGTAGATCCAGATGATCTGACAGCTGTAAAACTGTTTTCAGAAACCAAAATGGCTCCAACAGGATACTTTGAATCGAAAGTGCCCAGCTATCTGAAAGCGTGGGGGAATCGCGCGGTTGATATTGAACGCGTGGCTGAACTCACACGAGAGGTGTTGGCGGCCCGTAAGCCCGTGGCACATCGAGTTTCCGTCATGCTGGCGCAACCCTAAGAGAGCGTCATGACGGCACGTCTGCCTCAATCAACGCATAAAACTCGGGTTAAGCTTAAAATCCTTAGTAGAATCCGAAGTTTGAGGTTCCAAATCAAAAAATTCTTCGAATTGCGAAGTTGATGGATAGCGCGTTTATGAGCGGAGGGGCAGATCCACAGTTTTCAAGTAAGAATATTTCTTTGGATCGCTATTTTTTACGAATAAGGCTGAATATAATAATAGTTTAGCCGCATGAAGAAGGTGAAAACGTGCGAGAGACAATCCGGAATTTATTTTTGTTGGCGGCCTTGCCCGTCGCCGCGGTCGAGCTGGAGTTTTCGGGTGTCCTGGGGCAGAGCCAGCCGGAGGGGCAACGCCCGTTTCTCTCTGTGGGAACAAGCTCAGCCGCAGAGGATGGCGCAGGCACTGTGTGGTTTGCCATAGACGGCGCTGTTTACCGCATGGAGGCAGGCGGCGAAAACATCCGAAAAACGTCTCTAAACTTTTCAGGAAAACTCCTAGGCGACGGGAAGGACGTTTACTGCGTCGCCAACGGCACGATCGGCCTGATCTACTCAAACGGCGTGGGGGAATCCGCTTTCTTGCCTGTTGTTGCTCTCCAGCAGTCCTTCAGGAATTACGCGGTCGCGCCGGATGCGACACGCCAACGCTTCGCGGAGAAAGGCAAGTTTTTCGCGCTCGACGCCCAGGCGAAGAACGTTTTTGCTTGGACCCGCGAGGGTGGTGCGCTTGGGATCGTGCTGGATCTCGCTGCGGAGCAGGTCTCCGCCGGCTTTGAGTCCGTCGGCATCATGCCGGATAGAGGCTATCTCCTGGTCGGAACGGGATACCCCGACTCGAAGGTCTATCGTTACAACACAAACGGGACGCAGGCCCGCAGCGGGGTTTGGCCATGGGGCGGCTGGAACGCGCACCTCCAATATTCCGGCGGACACGTCTGGGGACTCCAAGCGCAGGCCCTGCGGTATGATAATTTTCTCGAGGACCTGTCGCGGACATCAATTGGCGATGGTAAGGACATGTATGCCAACGGGGTCGCTTCGGATGGGGGGGGCGGTTTCTATCTTTCCACAAGCCAGGGGCTCAAGCACTATCCGGCGGATAGCTTGAGTCGGGGCGACCGCCGCATTGGCGGCTGCGGGGCTCCGCTGGCGCTCGCGCTTAACCGAGGAAAAGTCATCGCCTCGCTCGGCAACCAGCTTCTCGCGCTGAACCTCGACGACGAGCCGGACGCCCCGTTCGGGAACACCGGAAACGAGCCGTGGCATGTCGGCGGGAACTGGGACTCCTGCGGCTGCGCCATCGTCTCCGACGGACGCGCATTTCTGATCCTCGATAGCAAGCGGCGGACGCTGTGGCGTTTCTCGCCTCAGGTTGAGAACTGGCTGGAGCGCGAGAACCGCATGGTGGATTTGAAAAAAACATTTGCGGCTCCAACCGATTTCTCCTATGCCGGAGAGTCGCTGGTTTTCGTCGACGACGGTACGCTCAGCGTGGCCAATGATGCGGGCGAACCGCTCACCAAAGTCGACGCGTTCGGGCCCGACGAGCTTGTCGTTACGGGCAAGAAGGCCGTCTTGCTGTTGCGCGGCGGAAAGACCGTGTGGCGCGTGAACGTTTCGGTCAATGACATCGCGGTCATCGGTGAGTATGTTGCCGTTGCGGGGAAGGAGCTTCAACTGCTCGACAAGAAGGGGAATGTCGTGTTTCGCTCGCCCTACGCGCTCGGAACGCTCGCGGCGTCGGGGCGGTGGCTGGTCGGTGCCGATGCGGCCGGGGGACGGATCCTCAGGTTCAAGCTGAAATAGGGGGAAGAGATGAGA
>CAZSUM010000135.1:3275-7757 GCA_964610015.1 uncultured Lentisphaeraceae bacterium | reverse complement strand
TGGGTCTTCCATCGCGGCCATCAAAGGGGGCAAGGTGTTAGATACAACCATGGGGATGACACCATTGCCAGGCTTGATTATGGGGACGAGGTGTGGTGATATTGACCCTGGTATTGTTTTCTTTTTGGGTCGCAAAGGCATGACGGTAGATGAGATTGATGATGTGCTTAATAAGCAGAGTGGGCTAAAAGGTATTAACGGGATCAACAGTGGTGACATGCGGGATACGATTAATGCCGCCCAACAGGGCAAGGCTGCCGCAGAAAACGCTTTGAATATGTTCGGTCATCGGGCAGCACTCTACATTGGTGGGTACTATACGTTGCTGGGTGGAGCGGACGCAGTTATTTTTACTGGAGGAATCGGAGAGAACAGTGCGCCTGCACGGCGGGCGATTGTTTCGCGTCTGGAGGCACTAGGGTGTAAATTGGATGAAGGCAAGAACAAGGCTGTTGCTGGGACATTGGGAGTCATCAGTACCGATGCCTCAAAACTTACCGCTATTGTGGTTCCAACCAATGAAGAGTTGATGATTGCCCGCGAAACCTTCCGTATTTTAACTGTCCCTCAAAAGATGAAAGTAGAGCTGTAATATGAGCATTCTTGATGAAATGATGCCGCGAGCGATTGCGGCAAAAAAAACACTTGTTCTGCCTGAGGGGCAAGACCCTCGGGTGGTGTGTGCGGCGGTCAAAGCGGCGCGTGCCGGGATTTGTCAGCCGATTGTACTGGGAACGCCTGCGGAACTTTCCGCAGCTGAAGCTGAGGCGGGTGTAACGCTGGCGTCGGCACAGGTGCACGTGATTGATTATACCACCTCTGATCTGCTCCCTCGCTTGGCGACAGCGTTATATGAAAAACGTAAAGCCAAGGGGATGAGCGAGGCGGAAGCGCTGGAGATGGTGAAGAGTCGGCGACTCTACTTTGGCAATATGCTCGTGGCGTTGGATCTTGCACAGGGTTTGGTGGCTGGCTCTATCGCTTCGACAGGCGATATGTTACGCAGCGCCTTTCACTGTGTTGGAACAGCCAAAGGAATCCGACTCGCTTCTTCAGCGTTTATTATGGATCTCGCACACTCGACATTGTCAGGCGAAACCACGCTTCTTTTTGCCGATTGCGCGGTGAACCCATGCCCGAGTGCTGAAGAGCTTGTCGATATAGCGCATGCCACGGCGATTTCCTATCGCAAATTGATCGGTAAACAACCGAAGCTGGCGTTTTTAAGCTTCTCATCCAAGGGAAGTGCAAAGCACGAATTGGTTGATAAGGTTCGCATTGCAGCAGAACTCACGCGCAAGCGGTTTGAGGAGCAAGGAGTGGACGCGATCGTCGATGGTGAGATCCAAGCAGATGTTGCGTTGGTGCCTGCGGTTGCCAGTTCTAAGAATCACAACGGGGTGATTCAGGGCGATGCCAATGTGTTGATCTTCCCGGATCTCCAAGCTGGCAATATCTGCTACAAGATGGTTCAACGGTTGGCGGGTGCAACGGCTTTGGGTCCGATTATTCAAGGTCTGGCCAAGCCGGTGAACGATTTGTCACGCGGGTGCAGTGCGGATGACATTTTCGGGACGTTGTGCATCACAGCACTACAGGGATAAGTCGGTTTCCTGCATAAAAAAAGGAGCGTGATGTGAATTCATCGCGCTCCTTTTTTTCTGAAAAAATGGCGGAGGGGGAGGGATTCGAACCCCCGGTACCTTGCGGCACGCCGGTTTTCAAGACCGGTTCTTTCAACCACTCAGACACCCCTCCGGTGTGAATGAGTGCACAGTATAGGTTAAAAACACAGGGGATTCAAGTCGGCAATCAAGCCAAAACAGGTTTTAGCGAGTAGGCTGGCGTGATGGGCTAATCGTCATTGTTGTCAGGTTGAGTCGCTAATGCCGCCAGCAACTCTCGATACTCACAAGCAGTCTGTTCACACATGCGCGTCGTGGTGTGGTTCTCAAGAACAAAACAATGAGCCTTAGCCGTGATTATGCGTCTGCGCTCTGGCTCATCCAATAAAGCGATTGTTTGGGCTGCCATGTGTTGAGCGTCGCCGTCGCGGATCAGGATTCCGGTTTCGTTTTGTTGAATTAAAGAAGCAGGGCCACCCGATTCAGCTGCAATGACGGGAACGTTTGCGGCCATAGCTTCACAGATGACACGTCCGAACGGCTCGCGCAGTGCAGGATGTAGCAGGACGTCAAAGGCGGGCAGGATTTTTTCAACTTCATCTACGTCTGTGACCCAGTGGAAGTGAGAGGTAAGGCCGGCTGCGGTGACGGCCGCAACGAGCTTGTTGCGGTAACGGGTGTTTTCCTTGAAGAGGTCGCGTCCCACAATGACGAAATGGGACTCTGGTTTGCGCTGTGCGATGGTTTGGGCGGCTTCAATAAAAGCATCATGGCGCTTCCAAGGTGTCAGGTGCGCAATCATGCCGACTACCGGGACGTTCGGTGGAAGCCCCAATTGACTGCGTGCCAACTCCCGTGAAACAGTTAAGAAGGGTTCAGGATTAATCCCGTTGCGGACAACGCGAATTCTCCCTAAGTTACGTTGCGACAGGATCTCAACCAAATATTCATCGACCGCTTCAGAGATGGCAAAGATTCGGGCCACTTTTCTTGACGCATCACGCGCAATGGATATGGGAAGATTCAAGTCGCGCACATGCCAAATCACGGGGTAGTGTTTACAAAGATTCCGTGCGGCGAGCAACGCGGTTAAATGATTGCAGTGGATGATGTCTGGCTTGACGGTTTTGACGATCTGCGCGAGAGAAGCTGGGGCTCGTGCGAGTTTCGCTGCTGAGGTAAAGAGTCCCCATCCGCGTTTGCGTGCTCGTATCTGGGCAAGCGGATACACCTCGACTTTAGCCGCTGTCAACTGGTCAAAAAGAGGGCCGTAAGGGACTGCCGCGACCATTTTAACGTCATATTTTGAAAGAGTCGTACACAGCTCATAAAGACTATGCTGTGCTCCGCCCATTTCCGAAATCATATCCACCATTAACACAACCATGGAGCAACAATAACAGAGTGATTTCAGAAGAAAAAGAAATTTCTGTTGTTTTACGAACGGCAGAGTGCTTATAGACGCTCATAGGAGAAAATAGTAAAAAAATTCCTTTAGCACCTAGGAAATCCATTGGTGCTAAAGGAATTTAAAGCCACAACACGTTCTTTTTCAATCATCCCATGACTAAGACACACCAAGGATTGTTCTCGTGTGTCTGATCAGTGGGAGCCAACGTGTCAAAATCAAACAATTAGATCAGAGCGGTAGGTCTGTCAAGACGGTTTCGATCTTCGCAGCCTTCTTCAGCTCTTCCAGATATTTCTGGACTGCCTCGCGCGAATTCTGTTGTTTCAGCTGTTCCTTAATCTGCTCCTCTGTTGGAACCGGCTGTGGCTGTTGCGGCTGTTCAGTTTTGACGAGAATATGGGAAGCGGTAACTGTGGCTGGCTTAGCAGGGGCATCGCCAACAGCTTCTTTGGCCGGTGTTTTGGCGGTCACCTTGATCAGGTGGTAACCAAAAGGTGTTTCGACAATGTCGCCAACCTTGCCGATTTCCTGAGCAAAGGCAGCATCTTCGAACGGCTTGACCATCTGGCCTTTGGTGAATTCTCCCAACTCGCCACCCTTTTCTTTGCTTGGGCAATCCGAGTTTTTCTTAGCAAGCTCGGAAAAATCAGCGCCCTCGTCCAGCTGTTTCTTCAGCGCTACAATTTGCTCTTTTTTCTTGGCGTTTTCAGCGACCAAGCCCTTGTTCTTTTCGGTCAATTCAGCGTTCTGCTGCTTGATCTCTTCAAGACTCTTTTTAACTTCTTCGTCAGAAACGGTGATGGTATCCAGAACCTGCTTCTGCAACAACTTGTCAATGACAAGCCCGTCTTCAAACTCCTGACGAGCGGCTTCTTCGCCCATGGGTGATTCTTTAAAATACTGTTCCGGGGTTTTGTTCTGAGCCTTGAGTGCCTCTGTCATCTTTGCGATCTGCGCTGCACGATCCTCTTCGGTTACCGAGAGATTCTGCTTTTTGGCTTCGCCTAAGATCAGGGTTTTCATGATGAAGCTGTAGGCCGCGCGCTGCTCGAAGTATTTGCGGGCTTCAGCCATTTGGGCTTCCGGGACATTTTGTGCTTTAAGTAAAGCATCCACCACCGCGTTCATTTCTTTGCGGAGATATTGCGTTCCATTTACGGAGGCAACCACCTGATTGGGGTCTTCTGGTTTGGCTTGTGCCGCAGTCTCTGTTGTGTCGCTTGGTTTTACCGGAGTGTCTGCTTCCGGCTCTTTTTTACAACCGCTTGTGACGATTAAGGTAGTGGCAATGGCGCTGTAGAATATGTGTCGTGACTTCATAATAAACATCTCTCAGGTAACGCAATTTGCTGCGTATGGTTTGAGTCTAACATTTCGAACGTAACACGCCGAACAACCGACGGTATGTCGATATGAAACGTGATAAAGATACCAAGAAATCGGGAT